>NZ_QBLR01000403.1:0-2681 GCF_003070835.1 Halanaerobium sp.
CTACATCTGCAGCTTCATATGCAGCAAGAATCCCTACTGTTTCTATCATTCCAAGAGCTTTTTGGGACATATTCCCTCCTTTCCTCAAAGTGCCTCTTAAATATTATTTGTTTTCTATATTTTTTAGTTTTTGATAAATATAATTTGTTAATTCTTTTATTCTGTTTTCATCTACATCTTTTTCAGAATTAGAGATTTTTTCATTCTTAGCATCTTTACTAATGCTTTTAAAGTTATCTAAATCAATTAAAATATCAGATACAGATTTATTTTTTTGATCTATTTCTAAGGGAATATCTTTAATTGGAATACCTTTAACCAATCTAGCTGCATTTGATGCAATCGCCTTTGCCTGAAATTCTTTGCTTATTTCTTTTTCGAAAAATGGATTATCAGGCTCTAATTTTTTATGATGAATGATTACTTTATTATTTTCTCCAAGCGCTAATGAAACATTCAAACGTGAAGCTTGGGCAGCTTGATGTGCTAAAGAATATAAATCTTGAGCACTATCATTCACCATTTTAAAAGGTATTCCTTCTTCCTCTAATCCATAACCTAAATAGTTTAATAGAGAACTATTTTTATAATTATCTTCTACGGCTATATATACAGCTGGTTTTTCCCTGTTATTACCCATTTTCAACACTTCCCTCTGTATCTAGATAAGAAAGGACAAGCCCAGTAGCCACAGCATTGCGTGGTCCCATAATTGCTCTAATATTACCTCGACCAGCTACAACTCCATATTCAGATAAACGATTAGATATTAGTGTTGGGATTTCAAAATCAATAGCAGATCCCCCAACCATTACTACAAAATCAATATCTCTAATATTACCTGTAGGAATAATTCTTTTTAAGGCTCTTTCAGAATTACGCACAAAAACATCATTTTTGGCTTCTCTTCTAACCTGACTAATTTTATCTAAAGAGTGTTTAGTGGGAATCGGAATCATATCAGTTTCTGTTAAGATAACAACTCTCCCAAACAATTTAGATGCTAAAGGTTCATCAAAAAATTTAACACTTCCATCTTCATGTCTAATATGAAAAATACTTTCTACTTTAGCCAGGGGATATTTTTTAATCAATTCAGCAAGCTTTAAATCATCAATCCCTAATTCTATATTAATTAAAAGTGAAACCATATCACCGGCACCTGCTAAATGAGTTGAATATACTTTATCCTTAGTTGTAACCATAGCCGCATCAGTAGATCCTCCACCCATATCAAGAATGACAAAGGGTTTATCTGTACCAGGAGTGGTTAAAGCCCCACGAATTGCCATATTTGCTTCTACCCCAGCAATGACAACTTTTACGCCAGTTTTTTGTTGAAGTTTATCAGCAATTTTCTGCATAGGTAATTGAGAAGTTTTAACCATTGCAGCAAGACCAACAGCATTTTCCATTGCATGTTCTTCTGCAAGCCCTCCTTTTACTTTTTGAGGTACAAAAGTGTTAACTGCAAGTATATCTTTGATCATTATTTTAGATAAATTTTGATCAGTAACCTTACTCATTGTTTCTTTAACTCTATCCAACATTCCTCCAACATTAGTACCAGATTCTCCTTTTACATCTTTCACAGGTTGTATCTTTTCTACTGAATCCATTATTTCTTCTGCTCCAGAATCAACGCTAATTTCTGATTTACCTTTATCACCAAAAATCACTAGTTTTCCAGCCGGAATTTTTCGTTCTTCAACATCTCCTTCTGGAGTTCTGATTACAACAGCAGAACGATTACCAATTAATGACCGAGCCACTGGAAAAATGTGTTTAGTATCTTCAGAATTAAGCTCAAAAATTGTTGCAATACCATAAGGATCAGAAAGTTTATTAATAGTACCACCTGGTCTAGCAACTTCTACAGCTGCTTTTTTATTTATTGGTATCTTATTAATATACTTAACTTCATCAATAACAGGTATGTTTTCATTAAGACGATTAACAATCAAAACTGCATCATCTTTTTGAGCAACAGCTCCATTAACTTTAATCCCAGATTCTACTGCTTTATTTATTAACACAGCAGCATCCGCAAAATCAACATCTCCTGGGATGATAATAATTAATTCATCACCAGGTTTACAGTCAGCTAAGTCTTCTATCCTAGTAGTATAGCCAACTCCAAGCCCTATTCCTCCAGGAGTCCAGGGGTCATGCCCTATCATTGTTGATTCAGTAATAACTGTTTCTGTAATTGTTTCCATAGCTACATCGCCAATTACCGGTGTAGCTTCGTTAATTCTAATCAAATCTAAGTCTTCATATTTCAAATCTACTTTTTCAAGTGCAGAATCCAAAGAATTTATTATTCCTTCTATGTTATCTACTGTACCTTTGAAACCAGTAGTCTTATATATGCCATCAGTTATAAATTCTATGTTTTCCTCTTTTTTATCTACTTTTCCTACAGCAACCTCTGTAGTTGAGTTTCCTACATCTACTCCAACAATGTATTCCATAGTCGTCACCTACTTATTAACTTATCTATCCCCTTTGAGGCGCTCTCTTTTTTCATAAACATCTGCCGCCTCACGTATCAGGTTTGCATTAATTACAGCATCATAATCATTTTCAAGTTCCTCAGCAATTTCTATTAATTCCGCTTTAGTTGATCTGTAAGGTCTCATTGCATTATAAATTTCAAGAATTCTATCATCATCTACTTT
>NZ_QBLR01000042.1:0-21634 GCF_003070835.1 Halanaerobium sp.
GGAAATTATAATTCTTTAAAGCAGAGCTATGAAATCAAGGGTAGAAAAATTGATAACCGCCTGGCTATTCATCCAATGGAAGGTGCAGATGCCAATCCAGATGGTTCACCTGGAATTTTAACCAAAAGAAGATATCTAAGATTTGCAGCTGGTGGTGCTGGCTTAATCTGGATGGAGGCAATTGCTGTAAATAAAAATGGTAGAGCAAACAACAAACAGTTATTTTTAAATGAAGACACTTTAGTTGATTTTAAAAACTTAAATAAATCAATTAAAGCGGAGGCAAAAAAAACTGAAAGGAATCCATATTTAATTGCTCAATTAACCCATTCCGGCCGTTTTGGAGAAAATAAAAATATTATATTCAGAGATGAATATCTTGATAGTACTGCATATATTAAAAAAGGTTTTCATAAATTAAAAGATCCTGAATTAGATAAAATAAAGAGTGATTATTTAAAGGCTGCCAGACTGGCCAAAAAAGCTGGTTTTGATGCTGTAGATATTAAGAGCTGTCACCGTTATTTAATTTCAGAACTACTGGCTGCTCATAAAAGAGAAGGCAAATATGGGGGGAGTTATCAGAATCGAACAAGATTTCTTAAGGATGTTATTAAATTAATTAACAAAAATGTTGATATTGACCTTGCTGTAAGGTTAAATATTTATGATGGCATTCCTTATCCAAATGGCTGGTCTACAGACAGCAGGGGAAGAGAAAAATTAAGTGACTCTCAAAAACTATTAAAAGAGATCGATCAGCTTGGAGTAGAGATAATTAATGTTACTGCAAGCACCCCTTATTTAAAACCGCATATAAATAGACCTTTTGAGAAAGGAAAATATAATCCACCAGAATCACCTATAAATGGTGTAGTTCGTTTAATGAAATTAAATAGATTTACCCAAGAAAAATTTTCTGGGACAGTAATTGGAACTGGCTTTAGCTGGTTTAGACAGTTAGCACCAGATGTAATTGCAGCTATGATTGAAAAGGGATGGATTACAATGGCAGGGTTTGGAAGATTAGCCTTTGCCTATCCAGATTTTGCAAGGGATATAATTCAAAAAAACAAACTAGATTCTGATAAAGTTTGTCTTACTTGTAGTAAGTGTGCAAAATTAAAAGCGGCTGGTAGAAATTCAGGTTGTGTTATTAGAGATCGAGAGATTTATTTAGCTAGTTATAATAAATTAAAGAAAAGTCAAAAATGACTAATATACAATGAGGGTGAATTAAATGTATTATACAGGCTTTGCTGATGAGGCGTCAGATTCGATAGAAAAGCAGATACAAGTTACTAAGGAATTGGGCTGGGAATATATAGAATCCCGTAATATTGATGGTACAAATCTTACCGATATAAGTGATGAGAAATTTGAAGAGGTAGCTGAAAAATTGAATGAGGCTGGAATTAAAGTTAATTGTTGTGGCAGTGCAGTTGCCAACTGGGGAAAAGATCCCAGAGATGAAGAATCTTTTAAAAAAAGTTTGGAAGAACTTAAACGAGCCATTCCCAGAATGCAGAGACTGGGTACCAAAATGATTCGAGGCATGAGTTATGGAATTCCGAAAGAACTCTCTCCAGATAATCCTGAACTGGAAGACAAAATTATTGATAACTTAAAAAAAATGGTTAAAATGTGTGAGGATGCTGGAATTATTTACTTACATGAAAATTGTATGAATTACTTTTCTCAGTCCTATGAGAAAATGGATAAATTAATTTCTGAAATTGATTCCCCTAATTTTAAAATTGTTTTTGATACTGGAAATCCTTTGATGGCTGATAATAGAATGGGAGAAACTCCATATGGAAAACAGACAAGCTGGGAAGCCTATCAGCAATTAAAAGATGAAATTGCTTATGTACATATTAAAGATGGAGTTTTTGTTAAAGAAACAGATGGTATTTTTCCAGAGATGGATTACTGTTATCCAGGAGATGGTAATGGTGAGCTAAAAAAAATAGTTAAAGATCTGCTGGCAGATGGCTATGATGGGGGTTTTTCCATTGAACCACATATGGATGCTGTTTATCATGAAGAGCGCGATGATAATCAGGCTGATGCCAGATATAATACTTACCTGGAATATGGAAAAAGATTTATGCAGTTAATGGAGGAGATCAAGAAAGAAGTTGAGGAGGATTAGCTAGCAGATGAGAGAAATTAAGATTGGAATAATTGGTATTGGAAATATGGGCAGCAGCCATGCTAAATCTATAGTAAAAGATAGAGTTAAAAATGCAAAATTAACCGCTGTCTGTGATATTGATTCAGCCAGAATAAAATGGGCTAAGAATAATCTTGATTCAGAAATTGAGTACTTTACTAATCCCCAAAGATTTTACCAGGAGGCAGATATTGAGGCTGTATTGATAGCTACTCCCCATTATGACCATCCTCCCCTGGCAGTTAAGGCATTTAAAAATGACCTCCATGTTTTAATTGAAAAACCAGCCGGAGTTTACACAAAGGCAGTCCGGGAAATGAACGAAGCTGCTCAAAAAACAGATAAAGTTTTTGGGATTATGTATAATCAGCGGACCAGAGCTATTTATCAGAAGCTTAAAGAACTGATTGATTCGGGAGAGCTTGGAGAAATTAAAAGAACAAACTGGATTATCGACTGGTATCGTCCACAGAGTTATTATAACAATGGCGGCTGGCGGGCAACCTGGGAAGGCGAAGGTGGTGGAGTTTTATTAAATCAGGATCCACATCAGCTTGATTTATGGCAGTGGATCTGTGGAATGCCGAAAAAAGTTCGAGCCTTTGCTGAAAACGGTAAATATCATAATATAGAAGTAGAAGATGATGTTACAGCTTATGTAGAATATGAAAATGGAGCTACAGGTGTTTTTGTAACTTCAACCGGAATTGCCCCGGAAACTAATAGGCTTGAGATTAGCGGAAATAAGGGCAAGATAATTGTTGAAAATAATGAGATTCATTTTAAGAGGCTAAGAACTCCAGAGAGAGAATTCAATCATGACTTTAAAGGTGGATTTGGCAGTCCAGAATGCTGGGAATGCAAAATACCGCTTGCAGGAGATAATCCTGAGCATTTAGGGATTTTAAATAACTGGATTGATGCAATTTTAAATGGGGCAGAACTTATTGCTCCTGGTGAGGAAGGAATCAAAGGTTTAACGATTTCTAATGCAATGCACCTTTCTGCCTGGACAGATGACTGGGTTGAACTGCCGCTTGATGAGAATTTATTTAAAGATAAGCTGGATGAAAAAATTGATAATTCTACTTTTGTTAAAGAAAATATAGAAGCTGAAACTATGGAAGTTGAGGGGACATTTTAAAAGAATAATACTTTTTTGCTCAAACTGAATTCCTAGAAGGTGACTGCAAATGGAAAAATTGAAATCCGCAATTATTGGCTGTGGTAATATATATAAAGTTCATGCTGATGCTTTACAAAAAAATGAAAATGCCGAATTAAAATATGTTGTTGATATTAGAGAAGAAAGAGCTAAAACAGCCGCAGAAAAATATAATTGTTCCTATATAATTGAATATGAAGAGCTTTTAGAAAAAGATATTGATGTGGTTCACATCTGTACTCCTCATTTTTTACACAGCCCGATGGCTGTAAAGTTTTTAGAAGCTGATATCAATGTTTTTGTAGAAAAACCAATGGCTTTAAATTATGAAGAAGGTATTAAAATCATTGAAGCTCTTAGGGGAAGTCAGGCAAAATTAGGAGTCTGCTTTCAGAACCGCTTTAATAATATTAATCAGCAGACTAAAAAAATACTTGAAAGTGGCAGACTGGGAGCGATAAAAGGAATCAAGGGTTTTGTTACCTGGAATAGAGATGAAGAATATTATCTCAAAGATGACTGGAAGGGTTTTTATGAGACAGAAGGTGGTGGAGTTTTGATCAATCAGGCTATCCACACTCTTGATTTAATGCAGTGGTTTGGGGGTCCTGTTGAGGCTGTTAAAGGAAATGTGGATACAAGAGTTTTAAAAGAAGTAATAGAGGTTGAGGATACAGCTGAAGCTACCCTATATTTTGAAGATGGTGCAGTTGGAATTTTTTATGCTACCAATACTTTTAGTCAAAATAGCCCGATTGAAATTGTGATCGACTGTGAAAAAGGAAGTTTAAGACTCTATGATGATCAGTTGATAGTAACTAAGAATAGAGAAAGTAAAGCTCTTATTAGTAGTGACAATAAAGGAAAATATAAATCATACTGGGGTAACAGTCACTATAAAACCATTGATAACTTTTATCAGGATCTAATTGAGGGGAATTATAACAACACTGTAATTGCTGCTGAAGCCTTAAAAACTTTAGAGTTAATTAAAAATATTAATCAGTCAGCCAGCAGTCAAAAAAAATGCTATCTAAATAATGAATTAAATTTTGCTAAATAGATAGTTTCTTCCTTGGAAAGCCCTGTTCTTAATTTTTAAAAGAACAGGGCTTTTAATTAATCACTTGAAATTTTATAACATTAGTAGTAAAAAATCATTAGGATGTGATAATTATGAATATTGATAAGTTAAAAAATAGCTACAATCTGCAGCTGCCGGACTGGGGACCCTATACCAAAAAATATTTAGGTATTTCACATATAGCTGATAAAAAGCGGGGTATTCGCTTTGATCTCAGTGTTTTTCCTGGCTATTACAGAAGGAAGGTTAAAATCCCGAATGTAAGATGGGAATCTGATTATCATCCCTGGGAAGCAGCATCTGATCTGCGTTATTATTCTAATCGCCACCAACTTGAATGGAAAGATAAGCTTTACTGTGATATCTCTTATTCAGAAATTGATGCTCAATCGAGATTGATTAGATGTAATTGTGTTAATAAAACAGACTCTATTCAAAATATTGTGTTGCATTTTATGGGATATATCAACTTCCCTAAAAAAAGATCATATAAAATAAATGCTGCAGCTGATTCAGTCTGGATAAATGCTTTAGAATATGATGAGTTAAATTATTCAAACCCAAGCCCACAGGATAATTTAATGCCTGATGGTCTATTGAGAGGAGAAGTTCATGAGCCAGAGTTTATTGAGGGCGCAGGGCTGGGGCGTAATTTTGCTAAAGATTTTGGTGATAGAGTAAGCTATAAATTAAATTTGGATAATGATATCGAAAAAGCTGTTTTGATAATTAGATATCAAAACGAATCAGAGCAGGCTCTTTCTTTTAATTTAGAAGGTATAATTGAGAAAGAAATAGAGTTTCCAATTGCTAAAAATTTAGAAACTAAAATTATTCAGCTTGGTAATCTATCTAAAGGCGAACACAAAATTAAATTAATATCTAACGGTGGAGCTGAAATAAAGATAGATGGTTTTTTAATAATTGCTTTAAAAGATAAGGATAAAGCTAGTTTTACTGCAGAAGAAGATAATCCAGAGCCGGAAAAACTAGAAATATTAGAAGATAATTCTCTTATCTTAAAATACGAAAATATTGATCAGTACTATGGAATAAAATGGTTTTATAATGATTTTGAAATCAGAGAGTTTGAAAGCAACAATTTAGATTCATTTATGAAGGAAACAGTTCATGATCATGTTTCAAAAAAATTAGTTGATAATGAAAATGGTAAGACAGAAATGTATTATACAAATGTCTTTCTGCGACCAATAACAATAGAGGCTAATTCGAGCCAGCTGATATATGGAATGGTCTGTAATGGAAGCCGCCAGGAGGTTGAAACTAAGCTTAGTCAATTTAAATCAGATAAAAATAATATGGATGAGCTTTATGATAAGGCCCGAGAAAAAGCTTTTGAATTTGATCAGAAAGTGGAAGGCGATAAGTATAAATTCAGTCAGCAGAAAATGGCTGCCACAACCCTGACCAATGTGGTTTATCCAACTTATATTAGAAAAGGATATATCAAACATTACCCTCCAGGACGCTGGTGGGACTCATTATATACCTGGGATTCTGGTTTTATTGGTCTCGGTCTAAGTGAACTTGATGAGGAGCGGGCGATTGAGTGTCTTAATGCCTATCTGACGGAACCGGGTGATCAGCATTCAGCGTTTATCCATCACGGTAGTCCTGTTCCAGTGCAGATTTATTTGTTTTTAGAGCTCTGGACCAGATTACAGTCAAAAGAATTTTTAGAGTATTTTTATCCGCGCTTAAAACAGTATCACCAGTTTTTAGCCGGCCGCCTCGGCAGTTCAACTACCAGGAATCTAAAATCAAATCTTTTAAAAACCTGGGATTATTTCTATAATTCAGGTGGCTGGGATGATTATCCACCCCAGGTCTATGTCCACGAACAGAAGCTGGAAGAGCGAGTGGCTCCTGTAATAAATACTGCTCAGGCAATTAGAACTGCTAAAATATTAAAAATGGCTGCCTGGGAGCTCGGACTGGAGGCAGATATAGAAGAGTTTAATCAGGATATTACTACCTTTACTAAAGCTCTCCAAAAACATTCCTGGGATGAAGAATCCGGTTATTTTTCCTATGTGCTTCATGATCAAAATGGTGAAGCAAAAGAGATTTTAAAAGATAATACCGGCAAAAATTATAATATGGGACTTGATGGAGTATCTCCACTGGTTGCTGGAATCTGTAATCAAAAGCAGGAAAGAAGGTTAATCGATAAGTTGTTTTCTAAAGAAAGAATGTGGACAGAGATCGGAATTTCTACAGTAGATAAAACCGCACCTTATTACAAAAACGATGGCTACTGGAATGGCTCAGTCTGGATGCCTCATCAGTGGTTTATCTGGAAGACAATGCTTGATTTAAATAGGCCTGATCTGGCCTATAAAATTGCTATTACAGCTCTCGAACTCTGGCAAAATGAAGTGGATAAAACATATTCTTGTTTTGAACATTTTCTTTTGCAGTCAAAAAGAGGTGCAGGCTGGCATCATTTTGGAGCTCTTTCAACACCGGTTATGAGCTGGTTTGCTGCTTATTTTACCCCGGGTAAATTGACCGTAGGTTTTGATGTTTGGGTTCTCAGTCAGAAATTTAAAAAGGATAATAGCTCTCTGGAAGCAAGGCTTAGAATATTTGGTAATAGTGATGGGGTAAATATCACTGTTTCGCTTAATTCAAGTAATGAATATACTGTTAGCTGGAATGATAAAATTATTAAACATGAAACTATTAAACCTGGTCTTTTGAATATTCAAATTCCTGGAGGGGAGTTTGAAGGTGAATTAAAGATTATGAAAGCTGAATAAGAATTTAAGAAAAATTACTTTTAAAAAAATTGGAGGTAAAGTGAATGAAACTAAATAATCAATTTAATACATTACCATTGATAAAACGTCACGAAAAAAATCCTATTTTAACATCTGAACAGGTTCCCTATCAAGCAACTTTATTATTTAACCCGGGTGTAGCTTAATATAAAGATGGCTATGTAATGGTATTTCGAAATGACTACGGAGAATTTAGGGGAGAAATTTTTGATGGTACTAATCTTGGCCTGGCTTTTAGTGAAAATGGAATTGACTGGGAAGTTATGCCTGAGCCCTGTTTTAGTCTGGAGAATGAAGAAATTATCAGGATCTATGATCCTAGAATTACTTCTATGGATGACCATTATTATCTTACGTTTGCAGTAGATACACTACATGGAATTAGAGGAGGTATAGCTGTAACTGAAGATTTTAAGGATTTTGAAGTTTTAAGTATGTCTGTCCCAGATAATCGTAATATGGTACTGTTTCCTGAGAAAATAAACAATAAATATGTGCGTTTGGAAAGGCCATTTCCTGTTTACGGTAAAAAGGAAAAAGAAGCTTTTGATATGTGGATTTCAGAGTCACCGGATTTAGTTCACTGGGGTAATTCAAGCTTATTGCTTGGTAGTGATCAAGTTCCTTATTGTAATAGCAAAATTGGACCGGCGGCTCCACCTATTAAGACTGAAAAAGGTTGGTTAACAACATTTCATGTAGTAGATTATGATTCCAGCAGGGGTAAAAATGGTTGGGAAGATAGCTGGAAAAAGCGATATACTGTCGGTTTGATGCTCTTAGATCTGGAGAATCCTTCTAAAATAATAAGTATTTTAGATAAACTTCTAATGGTTCCTGAGTTAGATTATGAGATGAAAAATGGTTTTAGAAACAATGTTATTTTTCCCTGTGGGATGATACTTGAAGAAAATGGGGAAGTTAAAATCTATTATGGTGCTGCGGATACTGTTATAGCATTAGCAACTGCTGGTCTTAATGATTTGTTAGAACTTTTGATATAGAGTTTAGCTTTTTCCCCATTTTATAAACTTTAATATATTTGAAAGAAATAATTAGAGGCTGCTCTATTAAATCAAACTATTAATCGTAAGAGCAGCCTTTTAATATATGCCTATTTTAGTTACTCAAAATCAAGCACCATACTCTTAACCTTTACCCCACCAACTGACTTCAATTCTGCCTCCAGTGCCTCAACCTCAGTATTATCAGCCGTTATATCTAAAATAATCATTCCTTCATCAGCACAGTTGCTGCTTTCGTGCATTCCCAGCCTGGTCTTAATTATACAGCCGTGTTCTGTCAGGATTTTCTGGACTTCCGGGGCAGCATCGGTTCTTTTGTCAATTAAAATCGCCATAATTGTAGAATCATTCATCAAAATCACTCCCTCTTGAAATAGTTAAAAGTACTATTTTTATATTTATTTACAAAAGCTAAATCTCCTCTAAGAAAAGCAATTAAACAAAAATAAAACTAATTTGTTTGACTTTCGAACAAATATTAATTATAATCAAATTGGGTAAAGATATTATTTTTAAGCTAAATATTCAGAAAATAAAAACTATTAAAACATAAATTCGGAGAAGGGAATTAATATGGAAGCAAAAGACAGCAAAAAAATTTTTGGCTGGTCAGGCCCGGCCGCAGGAGCAGCTATTTTTAGAATCATCAAAGAAATAGGACCACTTTCGAGAACTGAGATAGTAAAACAGACCGGATTATCAAAATCGACTGTTAGTGTTCATACCAAAAAACTGCTGGACATGGGTCTGATCAAAAAAGAAAAAGAAAAAAGTGATCGAGCTGGCAGTGTGGGGAGAAATCGGCAGCTGCTTAAATTTGCCAAAGACAATGGTTATATTATAGCTATTGACCTCGGGGCAACAGGTTTAAATGTAGCTCTCTGTAATTTAGATGCTGAAATTATTGAAATGAAGGTTAGTGATATTTTAGTCAACAGCGGACCAAAAAAAGTTATGAATAAGATTGACCAGCTGATAACAGAACTCCTGGAAAAAAATCAGCTTGAGCAAAAAAAGATTTTTGGGATCGGAATGGGGGTTCCGGGTCCGGTTGAATTTTCGAAGGGTCTGCCGGTATCACCACCAATTATGCCCGGCTGGCACTTAAGTCCACTTAAACAGATTTTACAGGAAAAATATAAATGTCCAGCTTTTATTGATAATGATGTCAATGTGATGGCAGTGGGAGAAAAACATGCAGGTCTGGCCCAGGATATTGCCAACTTTATTTTCATCAAAATTGGAACCGGAATTGGGGCCGGTATAATCTGTGAAGATAAACTTTACCGCGGCTCTAAAGGCTGTGCGGGAGATATTGGTCATATTGGAATTGAAGGTGAGGAAGAATTATGTCCCTGTGGTAACCGGGGCTGTCTGGAAATAGTAGCAGCCGGACCGGCAATTGCCAAAAAAGCAAAGGCAGCAGCTAAAAATCGAGAAAGCGAAATTCTTTTAAAGATTTTAAATAAAAAGGGAGATCTAACAGCTAAAGATGTAGGAGAAGCAGTCCGCATAAATGACCTGGCTGCCATTAATATAGTCAAAAACAGCGGTCAAAAAATTGGCCAGGTTGCTTCCAGACTGGTTAACTTCTACAATCCATCTTTAATAATTATCGGGGGAGGGGTTGCTAAAATCGGGAATCACCTAATTTCTGCAATCAAAGAGGAGGTGCTGCGCCGTTCTACTTCACTTGCTGTACAGGACTTAAGAATCGAATTATCACAAAAAAATGACGAGATTGCTGTAATTGGAGCTGCTGCTATGGCGGTTAATGAAATTTATTCCCATGATAATGTAACTGAAATGATGTATTTAGATGGCAGCAACGATTAAGTGAGCTCAAAGGAGGTGTGATTTTGAAAAGAATTATTGCTGTAAACTCAAATACCTACCACGGTTTTTCACTTAAAGATGCTATTTCAGGTATCAAAGCAGCCGGCTTTAACTACATTGAACTTACTGCTACCAAGGGCTGGACAGAACATGTTTTTCCTACCATGTCTTTAAATGAATTATATGAGGTCGAAGAGCAGTTGATTGAGGCAGGCTTAACTCCAATTTCTTTAAGCGGCCACACCAATCTAATGGACAATAACCGCCTTGATGATTTTATTGCCAATATCAGGCTGGCCCATTTTTTTGGCTGTAAATATATAATTTCCTCTATTGGAGAGGCTCACCTTGAAGATCAGGCTGAACTTTCTGATCAGAAAACTGCGGAAAATATTAAAACTTTAATTCCCTACCTCGAAGATTACGGTCTGATTTTAGGTCTTGAAAATCACGGCAAACATGGAACGGGAAAAAGGCTTAAAAAAATTGTTGAGCTGATTGACTCCGAGCGAGTGGTAGTAAATTATGATACGGCCAATGCAATTTTTTATGGAGAAAAAGATTTGGATTTAGCAGCTGATTTTAAGTCTGCCCTGGACAGGGTTGGCCATCTGCACTTAAAAGATAAGGCCGGTGCTCAAAAAGAGTGGAATTTTCCCGCTCTGGGTCAGGGAAATATTGACTTTGAGCAGTTATTCAAGCTATTAAAAGAAAGTGAGAATAATTCACCTTTCAGTATTGAAATAGAATTTAGAGAAGACGGCCCTGCAGATCTGGCAGAAGTTAATCAGGCAGTCAAAGATTCTTATCAGTTTTTAAAAGAAGCTGGATTTAAACTCTAATTTTAAGTTACTAAGGCAAAAATCAAAATTATCAGCAGCAGAAAATGAGGAAGGGAGGTAGTGAATGCAAAAAGTTGCAATTGTTGGTGTTGGTGGGATGGGTACAGTCCATTTCAATAATTACGCTCAGATAGAAAAGGCAGAGGTTAAGGCAGTTGTTGGTCCTTCGGAAGCTGACAAAAAGCAGGCTGAAAAGTGGGGAGTTGAAATTTATCCGGACTTAGAAAAACTACTGGCTGCAGAAAAGATCGACCTGGTTGACATCTGTACCCCTACTTTCTTACATGTTGACTATGCCCTGCAGGCTTTAAATGCCGGTAAAAATGTCATAATCGAAAAGCCGATTGCCCTGCACCGGGAGGATGCAGATAGAATCTTTGCCCTGGCAGATGAAAAAAATGCTCAGGTATATGTCGGCCAGGTTCTGCACTTTACCAGAGAAGTAGAAATTTTAAAAGAAGCAGTAAAAAGTGGAAAATACGGTCGGGTACTGGACGCCTATTTTATCCGCCTGACTGCTGCTCCTGACTGGTCGGCTGGTGGCTGGCTCTTTGATAAAGAAAAGAGTGGTCTCCTGCCCTTTGACCTACACATTCATGATCTGGACCTGATTATCACCCTTTTCGGCAGACCGGAAAGCTACAGTTTTAATGCTGCAGGCAGCAGGGAAGGTAAGTTTAAGGAACACTACCGCTTTAATTATAATTTTGGTGAGCTAAATGTGGGGGCAGAAGCTGCCTGGTACAATGCCAGTTATCCCTTTACAGCCCGCTGGCGTGTTTATTTTGAAGAGGGGCTTTTAGTCAACGAAGAAAAGCTGATTTTTTATCCTGCCGAGGGGGAGCCAGTTGAATTTGAGACAGACCAGGAACCGAAGCTGGAAACTGGAATTAATTTGCCGCCAACTGCAATGTTTTACCATGAACTTTCCCATTTTATTGAATCAGCGGAAAAGGGGATTCCCACTGATCGGATGACCAAAGAGGAATTAATCACCACAGTTGAAATTCTAGAAGATATAGCCGAGCTCTAATAGTATTCTGAGCAGTTAAAAAGGATATTCAGACAGGGGTTTTAACAGCAGTGTTGGCTGCTGGGTTTGATAGAGATTTTTAATTAAAAAGGAGGAAATTTATTATGAAAAAGGCTTTAGTGTTTTTGGTTGTTTTTTCTCTCTTGGTAACTCTTGTTTTAGCTGGCAGTGTAAGTGCTCAGGATAAGCATAAGATAGGTATTTTAGCCCCTGCTGTTACTCACGGCTGGGTTGCTGCTGTTGCCTATCATGCTGAAGCTCGCTGTGAAGAGCTTTCTGACGAGATCGAATATCGGATTCAGACCAGCAGCAATGCTTCCGAAATGACCTCTCAGCTTGATGATCTAAAAACCTGGGGTGCAGAAGCAATAGTAGCCTTCCCCCAGTGGACCGGAATGGAAGTCCCAATTCAAATGGCTATTCAGGATGGAGTTGAAGTTGTAAACTTTGACATCAAGATTGATGTTGATGGAGTTTATCGGGTAGCAGGAGATAACTATGATATGGGAGTTCAGGGAGCTCACTACATCTCAGATAAAATCGGAAATGAAGGTACAGTTGTGATTTTAGAAGTACCTACAGCCGGCTCAGTTTCCGAGCTCCGTAAAGAAGGTTTTTTAGATACCTTAGACGAAATTGGTGCTGATTATGAACTTCACACCTATGCAACTCAGTTTACCAGAGAAGCAGGTTTAAGTGATATGTCAGATATTTTAGTCAGACACGATGAGATCGATGCAGTTTATTCCATGGATGATGAAACTTCAATTGGTGTTTTAAAGGCAATCGAAGAAGCAGGCCGCGAAGATATCAAGGTAGTTACCGGTGGTGGTGGAATGCAGGAATACTTCGAAATGATGCCCGAAAATGAAGATATCTGGATTCAGTCAGCCCTTTATTCACCAGCAATGGTTAAAGATGCTGTTGATATGGCAGTTGATGTTTTAGAAGGGGAAAATGTACCAGAAGAAAAAATTATTCCAACAACTATAGTTGACCGCACAAATTACAAAGAGTTCTTAGATCCAGATTCTCCTTATTAAAATAGAATATTTTCTCAAAATTAGTTTTAGCAGTTTGCTTTTTAGTTGAAGCTCAATAATTGAGAAGATTAATATAACAGCTGATCAGAGGTTGTGGATTCCACAGCCTCTGATTTCAATTGACGGGATGTGATTAAATGAAAATTGAAATGAAAAATATCTATAAGTCTTTTGGGGCCATTGAGGCAGTCAGGGATGTTTCTTTTTCTGTGGAAGGGGGAGAAGTCTGTGCTTTAATTGGAGAAAATGGTGCCGGCAAATCAACTCTGATGAATATTCTGGGAGGAGTACTGCCAGCCGACCGTGGTGAAATTTTAATTAACGGTCAGCAGATTAATTTTTATAAACCTGCAGATTCTCTGAATGCGGGAATTGCCTTTATTCACCAGGAATTGAATTTGATCAATGATCTCCCCATTTATGAGAATATGTTTATCGGGCGGGAGCTGAAAAAAAAAGGCAGAATCTTAGATTTAGAAAAAATGATTGCCAGAACCCAGAAGGTTTTTGACCAGATGGAAATTGACCTTGATCCCAAAACAATGGTTAGAGATCTTGATACCTCCTTTAAGCAGATTGTTGAGATTTCGAGAGCAATTATGATGGATGCCTCAATCATCATTATGGATGAGCCGACGACTTCCCTTACAGATCAGGAAATTGAACGAGTTTTTGAGATGATGGAGACTTTAAAAAAGCAGAATGTGGGAATAGTTTTTATATCTCATAAACTAAATGAGGTTATAGAATTCTGTGACCGCTACTCGGTTTTGAGAAATGGTGAACTGGTGGCCGAAGGAATGGTCAGCGAGGTTAATGTTGACCAGCTGGCAAGAGCAATGGTCGGCCATGAACTGAGAACTAAATCGCTGCAGCGAAAAACTGAGTCCGGCAGAGAAGTTCTGCGGGCTGAAAATTTAAGCTATAATAATGATTTTAAAAATATTTCTTTTAGCGTACATCAGGGAGAAATCCTGGGGGTGACCGGGCTTTTAGGAGACGGCAGGCAGGAGCTATTTCAGGCTATATTTGGCAGTGGGGAGATAGAAGCTGGAGAAATTTATTTAAATGATCAGAAAGTGGAGATCAAAAACAGTACTGATGCCCTGCAGAAGGGGATTGGTTATTTGCCGCGGGACCGAAAAGAGAACGGGATTATAAAAGATATGGATATTTTTGAAAATGCTTCAATAGTGACCTGGCCGTTATTTGATAACTTTGGAATTATTGACCGGGAAAAACAGGAGCAAAAATTCAAAGCACAGGTTGAAAGACTTAGAATCAAGATGGGGAAAAAAACTGATCCAATCAACAGTCTCTCCGGTGGTAATCAGCAGAAAATTGTGCTTACCAAATGGTTAATTGCAAACCCGGAGATATTTATTCTGGATAACCCGACTCAGGGTGTTGATGTAGGAGCAAAAGAGGATATTTATGATATTATTCTGGAGCTGGCTGCAGAAGGGATTGCAGTGGTCATTTTATCAAGTGAAGCCAAAGAGATTATTCGGATCTGTGATCGGGCTCTGGTGATGTATCATGGTGTTATTCAGGGAGAACTGAGCCAGGCTGAGATGAGTGAACACGAGATTATGCGGCTGGCAACAGGAGCCAGTTTAAATTCAGTGCAGGAGGGGGCAGAAGATGCAAAAAAATAGCAATCAGAATTCAGAACAGGGATTTAAGCAGTGGTTTATCAAAAAGTGGTCCACTGAACCAATTTTCAGCACCGGGGTCGCTCTAGTAGTGATGATTATTTTACAGACCTGGAGTCTTGGTTTTGATTATGATTCTTTTGGCAGCTGGTTTTTTACCTGGACTAATAACTGGATAAATATTTTGAGAAATAATGCCGGGGTTGGCTTGATAGCGCTTGGCATGTCTTTTGTTATCATGTCAGCTGGGATTGATCTTTCAGTTGGTTCGACAATGGTGGCAGTCGGAGCAGCATTAATGATGCTGATCGATAGAGGCCCCAATGGGATTTTAATAAATTTAGGAATTGAAGGGATTCCGGCAATTTTAATTGCAGTTTTAGTCTCACTTGCCTTCGGCTATTTTCTCGGAAATTTAAACGGGATTTTAATTACCAGGGGTGGAATACCACCTTTTGTGGTAACTCTGGCTACAATGAAGCTCTACCGCAGTGTAACCCAGCACTTTATGCAGGGCTATAACCCGCGGGTGCCGCTTGAGTTTTTGCCGATTTCAAATTACCAGATCGGTCCTTTTCGAATCATGCCTATAATTTACTGGTTTTTGATTGCAGCAGTATTATATTTTATGTCCAAGCGGACGACCTTTGGCCGCCAGATAATTGCTGTCGGCTCCAATGAGCGCTCGGCCAACCTGTCTGGAGTTAATGTCAAAAAAGTTAAGCGCCGGGTTTATGCGATTACTGGTCTGCTGGTCTCCTTTGCGGCAATTATTCAGGTTTCCCGGATCGGTTCGATGGATTATGCCAATGCTGGCAGCGGTTATGAGATGGAAGCTATCGCAGCAGCTGTTGTTGGTGGAACCAGTATGAGTGGTGGTCGGGGAACGGTTATCGGTACCTTACTTGGTGTTTTAATTATCGCTGTGATGAATAACTTGCTCAATCTACTCGGAGTACCGCCATTTCTCCGGGAAGCCTTTAAGGGCCTAATTTTACTCGGAGCAGTTTTAATGCAGAAAAAGCAGAAAACAGTTTGATTTTTAAAAGGCTATTATTCAAAAATATCTTTTATTTAAGCGACCAGAAAAGGATGTGATCTGATGTCAAAGCTTAAAGTTGGAATTATTGGTACAGGCTTTGTAGGAACAGCCCATGTTGAAGCTTTGAGGAGACTCAGCAAGGTAGAAGTCAGAGCAGTTGTAGCCAGCAGCCTCGAATCTTCAAAAAAGGCGGCAGAAAAGTTGAATGTTCCGGCATATTATGCTGATTATCAAAAAATGCTGGCAGAAGAGGAGCTGGATGTTGTCCACAACTGTACTCCCAACTACCTTCACTTTCCGGTCAATAAGGCTTTTTTGGAGTCGGGAGTCCATGTTTTTGCCGAAAAACCGCTGGTGATGAATACAAAAGAAGGCAGCAAGCTCCTGGAAATAATTGCAGACAAAAACATATATGCCGGGGTGAATTATAATTACCGCCACTATCCTCTGGTTAAAACGATGCAGAATCAGGTGCAGGAGGAGCTGGGAAAGCTCTTTCATATTCAGGGACATTACCTGCAGGACTGGATGCTTTTTGAAGATGACTACAGCTGGAGGGTTGACCCCGAAAAAGGAGGTAAATCGCGAGTTGTGGCCGATATTGGCTCTCACTTCTGTGATCTCTTGCAGTATCTGACCGGCAAGAAAATAATGCGTTTAATTGCTAACACAAAAATTGTGCATCCGGAGCGGAAAAGACCGCTCTCTGAAGTGAAAAGTTTCGCCCAGGCAGAAGAAGAGGTAGAATACGAAAGCTATCAGGTGGAGACAGAAGATTATGCCTCTGTACTTTTTGAGCTGGAAGATGGTACAGCCGGTAATTTTACTGTTTCTCAGGTTGATGCCGGCCATAAAAATGATCTTTTTATCGAGATCAGCGGCAGCAAAAAAAGCTTAAGCTGGTCTCAGGAAAAGGCCAATCATCTTTTTAGCGGCCATCGGGAAAAGGCCAATCAGGATTTAGTTCGCGATCCTTCACTTTTAGAGGGGAAGGCTGTCGAGCGCTGCTATTATCCCGGCGGTCATATTGAGGGCTGGTCTGAAGGCTTAAAAAATTCAATTAAAGATTTTTATGACTGTATCCTGGCATCAGGAGACCCGGCTGATTATGATTTTGCCACTTTCGCTGACGGTCAGCAGGAAGTAAAGATCACGGAAGCTATTTTAAAGAGCAGCCAAGAGAAGACCTGGGTGGAAATAGAATAATCCAAATAATTTGTAAGCAATTTTGAGCTGGATTTGACTGATGAATTTTTTGAAATAAAAAAGAGCCAATTGCAAAGGAGTGTTGATTATGGGACGCAAAGTAACACTATTTACCGGCCAGTGGGCAGACATGAAATTTGAAAATTTAGCTCAGAGAGTTAGTGAAATCGGTTATGATGGTCTGGAAATTGCCTGCTGGGGAGATCATTTAGATGTGCAGAAGGCGGCAGAGGAGAGTTCCTATGTAGAAAAGAAACTGGAGATTCTGGATAAATATAACCTTGGAGTCTGGGCCATCGGCAATCACCTTACTGGCCAGTGTGTGGGTGACCGCTATGATCCCCGCCTTGATAATTTCGCCCCGGAAAAGTATGCAGGTAAACCAGATGAAATCAGAAAATGGGCAATAGAGGAGATGCAGCTGACAGCAGTGGCTGCCAAAAATCTTGGTGTGGATACAGTTACCGGTTTTACCGGTTCTCCAATCTGGAAGTTCTTCTACTCCTTTCCCCAGACCACCCAGGAGATGGTCGAAGAGGGCTTTGAGCGAATCGTTGAACTATGGAATCCAATTCTTGATGTTTTTAAGGAAAATGGAGTCAAATTTGCTCTTGAAGTTCACCCGACAGAAATCGCCTTTGATTTTTACACAACCGAAAAGCTGCTGGATAAGTTTGACTGGCGGCCTGAATTTGGCATCAACTTTGACCCGAGCCATTTAATCTGGCAGGGGCTGACTCCCCATCTCTTTTTGCGGGATTTCAGTGAGCGGATCTACCATGTGCATATGAAGGATGCGGCAGTAACCTTAAACGGCAGAGAGGGTATTTTAGGTTCTCATCTCCCCTTTGGTGACCGCCGCCGCGGCTGGGATTTCCGTTCTCTCGGCCATGGAGATATAGATTTTGACGAGATCATCCGCGAGCTTAACAAAATGAACTACACCGGCCCCCTTTCTGTAGAGTGGGAAGACAGCGGAATGGATCGTATCTATGGTGCCCGAGAGGCACTAAACTTTGTCCGCAAGATTGACTTTAAAGCCTCTGAGCTGGCCTTTGATGATTCAATGGAAAAATGATATCTTATTGAACCAGGTCCAAAACGGCCGTTTTGGACCTGGTTCAAGTGCGATGATTCACAAATAGAGAGGGGCGATGATTTTGGCAGAGGAATATTATCAGGAAAAAATAGATTCAATTATTAAAGAATTCAAGACTGATCCGGAAAGTGGATTGAGCTCGTCTGAACTGGAGAAGAAAAAACAAGAACACAGTCCCAATAAAATTCGGGAATCAGAGGGAGTTTCTTTCTGGAAAATTCTTTTAAATCAGCTTAAAGATCTGATAATCATTATTTTAATCATTGCAGCTGCACTTGCCTTTTTGATCGGAGATACTCTGGAAGGCTATGCAATTCTGGCAGTCATTGTCTTTAACACAATTATTGGCTTTGTGACTGAATACCAGGCCCAGAAGGCAGTCGCTTCTTTAAAAAATGTTTTGAGCAAAAAGGCAATGGTAATTCGGGAAGGCAAGAAGAAAGAAATCGAAGCTGTTGATCTGGTGCCAGGAGATATTATTTTTATCGAAGAAGGAGATCAGATACCGGCAGATGCAAGGCTGATTGACTCCAATAATTTAACTATTAATGAAGCTTCGCTGACCGGGGAATCCGAAAGTGTGGCCAAGGAGGCAGCGGTCCAGTTTGATTCGGAAAAGACACTGGCTGAAAGAAATAATATGATCTACATGGGAACCACAGCCGCCCGCGGTAAAGGGAAGGCAGTGGTTACTGCAACTGCAGAAGATACAGAAATTGGCAAAATTGGAGCTATGCTGGACGAAACTAAGGAGGGTAAAACCCCTCTTGAAAAAAGACTGGAGAGGCTCGGTAAATCCCTGATAAAAATTACCCTGGTGGTAATTGCTGTGCTGACAGTGCTCGGAATTGTTATGGGACGTCCGGTCTATGATACAGTTAAAACTGGAATTGCCCTGGCAATTGCTGCTGTTCCTGAGGGGCTGCCGATAATTGCAACTGTGACGCTGGCGATCGGGATGAAGAAGATGGTTGAGCATCAGGCTCTGGTCAGAGAACTTCTGGCAGTTGAAACTCTGGGCTCAGTAACCACAATCTGCACAGATAAAACGGGAACAATCACTGAAAATCAGATGACACTGCGAAAAATTTATCTAAATGACCATTTAATCGAAATCAGCGGTACCGGCTATCAGCCGGAGGGAGATTTTCTGCTTGCAGGTGAGAAGATTGAGCCGGAAGCCGAGGCGAGTCTGGAGCTGACTTTAAAAGCAGGATTGCTCTGCACTTCAGCTGAGTTAACAAAAGAAGATGGAGATTATAAGGTTCTCGGAGAGGCTACAGAAGGAGCTCTTTTAACTGCCGCCAGCAAGGCTAACTTTTCCAAGGAGAGTTTAAAAGAAGAAGGTTATCAGAAGCTTGCCGAAATCCCTTTTAACTCAGACTATATGTATATGGCAGTCAGCTACGCCCTGCCCGATGGCAGAGAACACCTTTATTTAAAGGGTTCACCGGATGTGGTGCTTGAGATGTGTGATTCGATCATGATCAACGGTAAGAAAGAGGAATTAACTGAGGCTAAAATTGAAGAAATTCAGGCCAAAAATAAAAAGCTGGGGGAAGAAGGTCTCCGCATTCTGGGAGTTTCCTATCAAGAAGGGAATAATTTAGATTCGGAAGAAAAACTGCAGACTGAGATTGAAAATTCTCTCACATTTCTGGCCCTGACTGCAATTATTGACCCACCACGAGAGTCAGTAAAGGAAGCAATTAAAGAAACTAAAAAAGCAGGAATCAAAACAAAAATGATCACCGGTGACCAGATGGATACAGCTGCTGCTATTGCCAGAGAAGTGGGGATTGCAGGCAGTGATAATGTAATCAGCGGTCAGCAGATTTCTAAAGCTTCTGCTGGAGAATTAAGAGAACTGATTAAAAATAATTCTGTTTTCTCTCGGGTTACCCCGGAGAATAAGCTGCAGATTATAGAAGCCTTAAATCAGGAAAAAGAAATCACTGCCATGACTGGTGATGGCGTAAATGATGCTCCGGCCCTTAAAAAAGCAGATATTGGGGTTTCAATGGGCAAAAGAGGAACCTCAGTTGCCAGAGAGGCTTCGGATATGGTGCTTTTGGATGATGATTTTGCCACAATTGTAACTGCTGTGCGTGAAGGCAGGGTTATATTCGATAATATCCAGAAGTTTATCTACTTCCTCTTTTCCAACAATCTGAGCAAGATTATTTATATTTTCTTAGGGATTATTTTCAATCTGCCGCTGCCGCTTCTGGCAATGCAGATTCTCTGGATCAATGTAGTGATCGATGTTTTCCCGGCCCTCTCACTGGCCTGGGAAAAAGATGAGGACAATATTATGGAGCGGGAGGCTACAACCGAAAGAAATATCATGGATAAGGCATTTAAGAAAAAAGTTGGCCTGCACAGTCTTATCCTGGCAGCAGGACCGATGCTCCTATACCTCTGGGCCTTAAATGGAAGCTACAGTCTGGAGATCAGTCGGACCTTAAGTTTTAGTTCACTGGCCTTTATTCAGTTGTTCCATGTTTTCAATGCCCGCCGCAAATCAGGACTGGCTTTTGATAAGACTGTTCTGGAAAATCACTACCTCTGGCTGGCGGTAGGAATTGGAATAGTATTTCAGCTGGCGGCTATTTATTTAGCACCACTGCAGAATATACTTTCTACAGTGGCTATCCCAGCAGAGTTGTGGCTGCCGACAGCTGCAGCGATTATTCTGCCGATGCTGATCATTCAGTTGATCAATGTTTTTACCGGCAGATAAGTTTTGTACCTGGTTAAAGTATTTTATTTCACAATATATTTTCTAGGAATTAATCGTTTATTTACGATTAACGATTATTATGCTATAATATTTGACAGGAGGGATTAATGATGCAGAATTCAGAAGCAGAAATAAAGAAGAATGTAAAGAAAAATTACAGTAAAGTAGTAGAAAAGGACAGCAGTAGTGGCTGCTGCAGCTCTTCCTGCTGTGGGAGCTCAGCCAATGAAGAAGCAAAAGCTAAAAAACTGGCAGAAAAAATGGATTACAGTCAAAAAGATTTAGAATCAGCTTTTGCAGAAGCAAATTATGGTCTCGGCTGCGGCAACCCGGGAGCAATTGCCAATTTAAAAGCAGGAGAAACTGTTTTAGATTTAGGCTGTGGAGCCGGTTTTGATGTCTTTTTAGTTGCTCATAAAGTAGGAAATAAAGGAAAAGTGATTGGTGTTGATATGACTGAAGCAATGATCAAAAAAGCAAAGGCTAATGCTGAAAAAAATGAAGTTAACAATGTAGAATTTATCCTGGGAGAAATAGAGGATCTGCCTCTTGCTGACAACAGTGTAGATGTCATAATTTCTAACTGTGTAATCAATCTATCACTGGCTAAGCAGAAGGTCTTTGCTGAAGCGAAAAGGGTCTTAAAAAGTGGCGGTAGACTTGCAATCTCAGATATTTTAAAAGCTGAGGAATTTCCGGCAGAAATTAAAGCAAATCTGGATAACTACAGAGGCTGTGTGACCGGAAGTATTGAAAGGGATAAATTATTATCAATTTTAGAAGGAGTAAATTGCGAAGCAAATGAGGCTTTTAATAACAGTAAGTACAGAGGATGATGATTTTTCTTTACCCCAAAAACATGGTATATAAGGGTCTTATTC
>NZ_QBLR01000404.1:0-2646 GCF_003070835.1 Halanaerobium sp.
GATAAATACAGATTGTTTTTCTTGTATTTAATATTTTAGCTATCCTAAAGATTGATTTTAATAAATCATTTCCTTTAAATCTTTTGCTACAATTAATTCTGCATCTGTTGCTTCTTTTATTTCTTCAATAGTAAAATCAGGATTTATTTCTTTTAGGATTAATTTTTCATCCTCAATCTTATAATAACCCATTTCTGTAACTATATAATCAACCTCTTTTTTTGCTGTTAGTGGAAGAGTGCATTCTGCTAAAATTTTTGAATTCCCTCGTTTTGTAGTCTGAAGTGTAGCAATAATTACTTCTTTTGCACCTACCACAAGATCCATTGCCCCTCCCATACCTGGAACAATTTTATTAGGTATCATCCAGTTAGCTAAGTTACCCTTAGCATCTACTTGAAGTGCTCCTAAAATTGTTTTATCAACATGGCCGCCTCTGATAATTGTAAAAGATTCTGCACTATCAAAAAACATAGCACCATCTTTTACAGTGACTGCTTCTCCCCCAGCATTAGTTAAGTCTTTATCTTCTTTACCTGCTTCAGGTTTTGGCCCCAAACCGAGAAATCCATTTTCTGACTGCAGCATTATATCTATTTCATCTGAAATATGGTTAGCAACTAAAGTTGGCATCCCTATCCCTAAATTAACAACATCGCCATCTTCTAAACTTTTAGCTATTCTTTTAACTATAATTTCTTTCTTTTCTTTAACATCCATTTTAATTATCACCTCTTACGATGTAATCTACAAAAATTGAAGAAGTCATTACATGATCAGGATCAATTTCTCCAACTTCTACAATTTCTTCTGCTTCTACAATCACAGTATCACAGGCCTTAGCAATTAAAGGATTAAAATTTCTGGCACTTTTTCTGTAAATCAGATTACCTTTTTTGTCAGCTTTCCAGGCTTTAACCAGTGCTACATCCCCTTTGATTGGAAGTTCTAATAAATATTTTTCCCCATTGCTTTCTATTACGTCTTTACCTTCTTCAACTACGGTTCCTACACCAGTTGGTGTCAAAAATCCACCAAGACCGGCTCCCCCTATTCTTACTCTTTCTGCAAGTGTTCCCTGGGGAACTAATTCAACCTCCATACTGCCATCATTCATTTTTTTCCCAGTATCAGGATTTGTACCAATATGACTTGCAATTACTTTTTTCGCACAATTATTAGAAACTAACTTTCCGAGTCCCCTATCTGGGAAAGATGTATCATTAGCAATAATTGTTAAATCCTCAACTCCGTTATCAATCAATTTATCTACAATTTTTTCTGGAGTACCACAAGCTAAAAATCCTCCAATCATAACTCTACTTCCAGATTCAACTTTTGCAGCTGCTTTTTCTAATGAAATAATTTTACTCATTTCAAAGCTCCTTTCAACATTAAATTATTTAAGATTTAAAATCTCTCTTGCTTCATCTGGTGTGGCAACTTCTCTTCCTAATTCATTTGCCATTCTTGCAACTCGCTCAACTAATTGAGCATTACTTTTTGCAATTTCACCTTTTTTATAATAGATATTATCTTCAAATCCAACTCTAACGTGTCCCCCCATAGCAACTCCCATCATTGCCAGAGAAGTTTCATGTCTGCCAATTCCAGCTACAGTCCAGGTAGATCCTTGTGGAATACTTTCAACCATAAAAACTAAATTTTTTGCTGAAGCAGGCATTGCTCCGGGTACTCCAAGTACAAAATCAAAATGAAGTGGTGTTGACACTAAATTATTTTTTATTAAGTATTCAGCATTAGCAATCATCCCAGGTTCAAAAACTTCAATTTCTGGTTTCACTCCATTTTCTTTCATTTTTTTAGCAAATTTAACAATATACTCTTTGGAGTTCATAAAAACATCATCACCAAAGTTACAGGTTCCTGTACTTAAAGTTGCCATTTCAGGTTTTAAATCAACTGGCTGTAATCTTTCTTCTGCTGTATGCCAGGTTGCTCCTCCAGTGGAAGGTTGAAAAATTACAGGACATCTTTTTTCAATTTCTTCTTTTATAGATTTATAATATTCAATATCCTGAGTTGGAGAGCCATCATCTTCTCTAGCGTGAACATGTACTATAGCTGCTCCTGCCTCATATGCTTTTTCTGCCTCAACAGCAATTTCTTCAGCTGTTATTGGTAGATTGGGCTGAATTTCTTTAGTAACTTCTGCTCCTGTTAAAGCTGCAGTAATAATTAATTTATCCACTTTTTACCCCCTAATTTCTTTGTTTATCTTTTGGAACAACACAGACACCTTTTGCTTTTGCTACAACAATAGGTTCATCTAAAACATCTCTGGCTGAATCAGGTAGTTCTTTATTGTCTGGTGAAGTAATAACTTTTCTAGCTTCAAATTCCATTTTTCTGGAACTATTACCGACTTTAACTATTTCTCCAACTGCTTCTATGTAATCTCCTTCAAAAACAGGAGCAGTAAATTCTACATTAGTGTATGAAACAAATAAACCTTCATCACCATCCTGACGAATTAATAGTTCAGTAGCAACATCACCAAATAATTCTAACATTTTAGCTCCGTCAACTAATCCACCACCATAGTGTGCATCTGCTGAACTCATTCTCATTCTGATCATTGCTTTACTCATTTTCATTCTCCTTTTTAAAGTAATATATTTTAAT
>NZ_QBLR01000405.1:0-2616 GCF_003070835.1 Halanaerobium sp.
ATGATAAAGGGAAATATTGGTTTCAGGTTGGGGTGAAAAATTTTGAAAGGTGCTATTAAGCCTTATCAATCAAGGGCTTATTTAGCCGAAAATCTTATATAAAAGTGGAGGAGTGAAAAAGATGGATAACAAAGACCTTAAGAAAAAACTTAGGAAGTTAAAACCTATTTTAGAGAAGAATTATAAAGTTAAAAGTATTGGTCTTTTTGGTTCATTTGCTCGAAATGAAGCTAATGAAGATAGTGACATAGATATCTTAGTAGAGTTTTCTGAAAATATAGGATGGGAATTTATAGATTTAAAAAAATTTTTAGAAGAAAATTTAGATAGAGAAGTTGATTTAGTGACTATAGAGGCTTTGAAACCAGAATTAAAGGAAGATATATTAAGAGATGTGATATACCTGCTTTTGTCAAGCGAAAAATGTACCACCCTACCAATCGAATTGTGTACCACCTAGTTTAAAAAAGATGATCGAACTATTGATGCAGTTTTAAGAAATATAGAAATTATAGGTGAAGCAGCTAATAAACTTTCTAAAAAAATATATAAAGAAAATGAAAGTGTTCCTTGGGGAAGAATGATTGGTTTAAGAAATATAGTAATTCATGAATATTTTGGAGTAGATCTAAATATTATTTGGCAGGTTATAACAGTTAATTTACCAGAAACTAAACCCAAAATAGAAGAAATATTAAAAGAGATATCTTGATTTACTATCATAATAAAATTTTTATTAAATTTTAAGAAGATTAGGACTTCGTCTAACAGAGTGTTCCCGCTATCGGACATGCCTTCTGTTATGATGTTTGCAGGAGTTACTGATGATATAAACCGATAATTAATATCAAGCAAACATCGTAACAGGCCCAAAGGGGACAGGCACGTCGGGAACACTCGGAACGTTATATGAAACCGTAGCAAACGCTTTAACAACTAAAAATTTAAAGCATAAAGAAAACAGTGCCGTTGAACCTTCAGCACTGTTAATTAAATCTAATTTCAAGTTTTTTACCAAGTGCGTGAGCAACTTTATCAAGAAATTCAACACTCGGATTATAATCATCATTTTCTAGTCTGGAGATAGCAGACTGTTTAGTTCCAATTCTATCTGCTAATTCTTTCTGAGTTAAATTATTTTCTATTCTATACCTAATTATTTGTTTTTTTATTTCATACATAACATTCAGTTTTTCATATTCTTCTTTAACTTCTTCAGATTCAAAAAGTTGATTTTTAAGATCTTTATGATCTATAAATTTCATTTTGTTTCACCTCACTTGATAGAATTAAGTCTGTTAAGCGCAATATTTATTTCTCTCTGTGAAGTTTTATTAGATTTCTTCTTAAAGATATGCAAAAGAACAAAGATACCATCCTGATAATTTAAAAAGAAAATCCTAAATATATTAGAACTATGCTTTATTCGTAATTCCCAGAGATCATCATATCCCTTTAACTTTTTAAGATGTGGCATGCCAAGAAATAGACCAAATTCTTCTAGAAGTTCTATTTCTCTTAGAATTTTAGCCTTTCCTTTAGCTGACTGTTCTTTAATAAATTCAATTACTGGAGATTTATTATTTTCGGCATAATACTTAATTTTATACATAATCTATTCACTCTAATTTTTAAATTTATTATATCACATATATGTTATAAAAGGAAGTAAAAATTTAAGATTAAGCTTATATAAAACATTTATTACTGTATAAATGCAGGAATTTTTTTCTTTTACATGAAGTAAGTTAATAATTGATAGATTAATAGACAAAGCTACGGCATCATATAACATGGGATTGTGACGCCATGCCTTCTGTGTCATAAAGCTTGCAGGCTAACCAATTATGGATACGAAAAAGCAAGCTTTACGCCAGTTCCTGACGGAATCAGGCACGAGCGCGAATCCCAGTATCGTTATCTGACATTGGGCTAAGTAATTACTGCTACTGGAACATCAATACTTTTAGCTGCTCTAACTAATCTTTTATCTAAAGTTACTAAAGTAGCATTTTTACGCCTGCTTGTAACTAAATACATAGCGTCATAAGTAGGATGACTTATCTTGCATGAAAGTGGCAAAGCTTCTTCAAAAATGTCTTTGGCATCAATAAACTGATCTACCATTTTATAAAGATATTCAATTTTTTTCATAATATCTTCTTTGCTATAATCTTGATATTCATGATATTTCCACAATGTATTACTAGCTTCATAAATAAAAAGAGAAGGAGCAATTACCCAGTCTGCATTATTTAATATATTTACAATTTCTTGTTGTCTTTTACCACCCATCACTATTTCAACAGCTGCACTTACATCGATTGTAATTCTCATCTTTCACGATCCTCTCTAACTAATTTTACAGGATCTAATATTTCTTCATCATTCTGTTCTTGATTGGTTTCTTCTTGTATTTTTTTTAGAAGTTGTTGACGACGTTTTTTATTTTCTTTTTCTATATTTAAAGCTTTTTCCAATAATACTATTGTTTCTTGGGTAATACTTCTTCTGTCGGCTTCAGCTAATTGGACAATTTCTTGATAAAGATGTTCTGGTAAATCTCTAACTTGTAAAGATGGCATAATAAAAACTCCTTTCGTCTAATGATTAATC
>NZ_QBLR01000043.1:0-21279 GCF_003070835.1 Halanaerobium sp.
GATTATATTATTATAGTTACTACTAAAGAAATGAGGAATTTTAAATGAAATTAATCTACAGAAAGACAATTTCTTTTGTTTTAACAATCTTAACTAATATTTTAAGCTTTATCTTTGCGACTCAAATATTTAATTTGATTAAAATTACTATGCTGCAGTCTGGATATAGGGAAGGTGGAGGTGTGCCACAATTTATTAAAGTTTTTACAGGTATTCCTCTATTTTTAATCGTGGCAATCTCCTGGATGGGATTTTTCATTTACTCATTTTATTATTATGAGAAAGGAGCAGAAAAGAGAAATCTTATAGAAAGATTTCTCTTTATTAGTGGAGGTGAAATTTTATTGATTCCATTTATTATTTTAATTTATCAATTATTTTTACCTATACCGACTCGAATAAGTGATATTTTCTTACTTGCAATTACTTTTATTGGTGGGGTTGTTTCTATTTATCTTTCTAAAAAGCTGGATATCAACTTTTAAACAACCCCCATCGCCCTAAAAATAAAAACAAATAGAGTCAGCGAAAATACTGAACCCAGGGTAGTCATCATAACTATTGATGCTGCCAGGTTTTCGTCTCCTCCCATAGCTGCAGTGATAATTGCTGAAGAAATGGAAGTTGGCACTCCAAACAAAATATAAATTAAAAAGATTTCTTGATTTCCAAGACCAAATATAAAGGCTGCCAGTACTGCTGCTGTCGGATTAATAATCAATTTGAAAATTGTAGCAGCAACTGCAGGTCTGATATCAACAAATAATTTATCGACCCTAAAGGTAGCTCCAATTGTCAGCAGGGCCAGTGGAGTAGCTAAAACATCAAAGTAATTAGCAGTATTCTGCAGTAGTGTTGGGAATCTGAATTCTACTAAAGAAGCTATGATCCCCAGAACAATTGCAATAATAAAGGGATTTGTGATGATGTTTTTTAGAGAATTTTTAAACTGGTTTTTAGATTTATTATCAGGATTGCTCAGCACTAAAACCAGTACTGCCAGCACATTATAGACTGGAACTACAAAAGCAACTACCAGAGAGGCTAAAGGACCAACAGCCCCTGTCACATTCTCTAAAAGAGAAAAACCTACATAAACAAAATTACCTCTAAAGGTCCCATGAATAAAGGCCCCCACTTTACTATCTTCCTTTATAACAAATTTTGAATAAATATAAATTATAATTACACTCAAAGTTGTACCGATAATTGCAAAGCTGATAAACTTTAAATTAAAGTTATCTGCAACTGAGCTCTTAGATACACTATTAAAGAGTTTTAAGGGTAAGGCTATGTAAAAAACAATAAAATTAGCAGCATTAATAAAGTCCTGCTTAATTATATTTTTCCTCTGCAAAATAAAACCACTCAACATAATCAAAAATATAGGTAAAGCAACACTAAGACTGAATATAAAATTGGCTAACATAATTACCTCCTGCGATATTTGTATTTAATAGTAGTTTATGTGAAAATAAGAGGAATAACAAGACATTTATTGTTATAAGTATTTGTTTTCCTACTTTTTTTGATATAGACGAGAAAAAAGCAGAAAGCCCCTGATAAACGGCCTCTCTGCTTGATTAATCAAATTTTATTTCACTACTTCGTCATTAAGATACTTGTTCCAGACTGTTTCAAACCAGTTATTATCTTCGGGAATCTCTCTGATATCCTGCCAGCTGAATTCAAAATGATCACCTCTGTATCTTAAGCGCTGGATCTTTTGGCTTAAGGCACCATCTTCCAGGCTGAATCTAAAATCTTCGCTTAAGCTCTCTAATGGCAGCTCTCCCTTTTCATCCTGAACCAAATAGGAGCCGCGGCTTTTACCACCAAGCTGAATATAATCTTTAAAGGCGGTTAAATAAACTAATTGGGCTAAGAGCAGATCATAATTTTGAAAAGCCAAACTTAAATCACGAATAGAATTTAGACTACTGATTTTTCCCAACCTTTCTAATTCAGACTCTGTTTCCTTAAGAGCGGCTTCGATTGCAGCGAGATTTCGAATATGAGCTCCAGCTTTACTCATTCTCTCACCTAAATTTTCTCTGATCTCAATAACATTTGCTGAAGGTTTTTTAATTGACTGGATAAATTTTTCACCCAGCTTTAATTTCTTTTTGATTTGAGAGGAAGCTTGAGCTAAAAACACATCTAGCTCAGCTGGCTCTTTTTGATAACAGGCGGTGATATACTGAGCAGCTCTGGTACTTCCCACCTGGCCTGAATTAAGGGCAGTTCCTCCGGGTCGATAGACTCCGTGACTGCCATTTGCTTCTCCGACCGGGAAAAAGTGAGCAAGATTACTCTCCCACCAGATATTACCCTCAAGACCTCCGTTGTTGTGCTGAGCGCAAACTGCAATTTCCAGCATTTCACTGGTCAAATCAATACCATTGTCAGCATAAAGATCAATTGCCGGCTGGTTCATTTTTTTAAGCCTCTCAATTGGAGTTCCAAATAGGGCTTCAGAATTCTCAAGATACTGATAGGCCTCTTCGCCAAGTTGAGAAAAGTTTAGATTTCCATTTTCAGATGCAAATTTAGAATTCTGACGGTAATCAAGCCAGACTCTTCTTCCCTTAACAACAGTTTCATTATAAACTAAGATATCAATTAGGGATGAGCCAAAATCTTCAACCTTCCTGGGGTCAAAGGGCCACTGATAACCTTTTAGAAAAATTGCATCCAGCATCTTTCCAGGATCAGCAAAATATTCATTTAAAAACTCCTGCCTGTCATTTCCCCCCTGATCGGTTGAGATATAAGTTGGTAAAACCTGCTGATAGGTCCCGGAGAGGTTCCAGCGAAATTTTGTTGAAGCAATTCCGTACTGCCACTCGGTTAAATTTTTCCCCTTTACCCCGGCCTCAAAGGCAAGCCCTGATGCACCAGTTTGAGAACCCGGATAAACTGAAGTAGCATAAAGTCCAGCTGGACCACCTGTGGCATAAACTATATTGGTAGTATTGAAGAGAGTATAGCGCTTTTCTTCATTTTCCATCTGATTTTTATTCAGAGTTAAAAGACCGACAGCGTTTTCCTGCTTTTGATCAGTTAAAACTGCTATTACCTGATAATTATCAAAGATTTGAATCCCCTTATTTTTAACCTCTTTTTCCAATTTTTCTGTCATATAGCGGGAGGTTAAGGGACCAGCCGAAGTTGCTCTTTTGCGGGGGTCATGGTCAGTTTTATAGCCTACATACTCCCCAAAACGATTGTGGGGAAAAGGGACCCCAATATCTACCAGATGGTAAAAGGAGCGGGCTGATAATGCAGCCTCCACCAGAGCCAGATCGCCATCCATTGAGCCACCTGAAAATAGGGTTTCTGCCATCTCAAAAACTGAATCCTGGTCTTTTCCTCCCAGAGTTAATTTATAATAGGTCTGCTTGTCTGAACCGGTATTGCGGGAAGTCCCCATATTTATTCCTTCAGTTACAATAGCTATATCTTCCTGGCCAAAATTATATAATCTGTCAGCTGCATTTAACCCTGCAGCTCCGGATCCAACCACGACCGTATTTAACGAGTAGACATCGAGCATTTTATCTTCTATTTGAAGCTGATCTTTTCGCATTTTTTCCTCCTCTAATAAATTTTAAGCCGATAATTTAAGCTTTAATGATTTTCTGCATATATTTTTTCTAAAACATTATTTTTGATTATAAAAAAACTAATTGTTAGTGCATCAGCAGCTTCACCTGCGGTTAGAGCGATAGCAGCAATTATAGCAGCATTGATTTCCACTGTCAGAGCTAAAATTAAAAAGACTAAAACCACAAATACAAGCCCAACAATTTTAGCAGCTGCGATAATATTGGTAGTCTGCCGCTGCATCATCACTCCCCAGAAGGTTTCTCTAAAAGCTCTGATAATCGGAAATAGAATAAAAGCTACTATTACTTTTTTGACAATCGAGCTTATAGCCGGTGATACGGAAATCAATTTAATTAAAACAAAATCTCCAATTTGGGTAAAAGCAAGTACTGCCAGAATGAAACTTACCATTGTCCCTGCCGCCAGTGAAAATTTTAAAATTCGCTGCCAGTTGTGATTATTTAGTTCACGAGCATAAACAAGTGAACACTGATGAAGTTGGTCTAAAGGACCCACAAAAATCATTACCAGAGTCCAGCTGACACCATAGGCAGCCAGATCATGAGTACCAATACTGCTCCTGACAATTCCACTCTGAACAACCGGCTGCACAAAACGAGCCAGAAAAGCCATCACTGCGATTGGAATAAAAAATTTAATTATTCTCTTTAAATTAACTTTTTTTGTTACATTATTCGGCAGACTGGCAAGAACTCCATTTTTTCCCCTAAAACTGCCAAATGTATATCTTAAGGCAAAAGTAATAAAGATCATCTCAATTGCTATTCCAGCAAACCAGACACCACTGGCAGCAGTCACCCCGGCGACAGCCTGATTTACAGTCACCCAGAGCAGAATTAAGGAGATGCTGATAATGCGAACTACTACTCCCGGTGTAATCAGCTCGGTTTTTTTAAGGCTGATTGCCAGACCCTGCATTATATTTCTGATTGACTCCACAAGTGGTATAAAGGCCATAATACTTAAGGCTTGATAGGCAAATTTAATCTCCTGTGGATCTTTTAGCCCAATAATTTTTTTAAAGACAATTTCTCCCAGAGGAGTATAGCCCAGAGAGGCAATCATTAAAAAATATAAGACTCCGAGTCCAAAGATAAATGAGCTGACAAATTTAAAACTGCTCTGGTCATCGACCAGGGAGGTCACAGTCTGTCTTGACATATGGATCGGGGATTTAATAATATTGGTAATACTCTTAGAAACTGCATAGACGGCCAGAGTAATTTCCGGAAAAGGAAGTCTGGCCAGACTGGCATTAACCGCATTGTGAGAAACCCCAATAATAATTGGCATCACAGCCAGGGGCAGAAAAAATTTAATCAGTTCCTGATATTTTATTTCTGAAATTTTTCTCTTTATATTTTCTGACATCAAATTCTCCTTGTTAACTTCAAATTAAAAATTTAGTTTTGAATTTTAGTTTTCTCTTGTTTTAGTCAATTTTCCTAAAAAAATCTATTATCGGAGCAGCTGAAACTGAATGCTCTGCTTTCTCTAAAATATTCATTTTCAGTTGCTCTTCTAAATTTAAAAATCTATAAACTTTTTTTATCTCCTGATAGGCCTTTTGAGCTGATTGAAGTGGAAACAAGCTGTCTTTTTCTGCTGTCTGGATTAAAAGGGGCTTAGGTGCAATTGCAGAAATCATTGTTGGAAGTTCAGCATAATTTAAAATACCGGGCAGATAATTATCCAGACAGTGTCTTTGGGCCAGAATACTGTCCTTATAATATGAAGTATAGCCGCTAATTGCTGCCGCTTTAATTTTGTTTTCAAAAAGTGCTACTAAAATTGCAACTGGAGCACCTCCTGAAAAGCCTACCACACTTATTTGACGATTGAGAATATCCTTCCTTTTTTCAAGCACCCTTAGAGCTGAAATAAGATCCCAGAGTCTGTATTTTAAAATGCTCTCTCCTGATAATAATAAGTTGCTGCTGATTCGATAACAGGAGTTTGCTGTAGGGTTAGCTTTCAGATCAGGATCTTTCTGATAATCTTCTTTTAAACGTCTGTCTCCAAAACCAAGCAGCTCCGGAATAATAACTAGATAACCCTTACTAACAAAGTCAAGAGCCAGATTATTGTGACAGGTTGGGCTATCTAAGTTCTCTCCGGCACCATTTAAGCCAACTGTTTCCCGGCTGCCATTACCGTGGCCGTGGGCAATGATTAATGCCGGAAATTTTTTCTGAGTCTTTTTCTCTTTAGAAGCTGGAATTAATAAATAGGCAGGAATTTTAAGATAGTCTTTAACCTGATAGGCAATTCTAAGCCTTTTATAATCTTTAAAACTCTTTTCTGCTAAGATTTCTACGGCACCTGTTTCTACTGATAAATTACCGACTCCCTTGCCAGGATTTGAGCTCACCGCATTTTTCCCGGGAAGTCCACCAATTAATTCAGCAATTTTTAATTTAAGTTTTTCCCGCCAAAGTTTCCATTCTGCTTTAGTTTCGGCTACAAACTTAAATTCAGGCTGATTATTTTGATATAATTTTTCTAAATAAGAATCAGGAGAAAAATCAAAGTTATTTCCTGCCATCTATAACACCTCATTAATTTTAAGCTCTTAATTAGTTTAAATTTTAATCCTTATTCTGACAGCTGCTCTCTTCGATATTTAAATTACTCACATTTTTAAACTTAAACTGGTCTTCAGCTTCAACTCGTAAGTTAATATTTTTAAGATATAAGCCTTCAAGATTACTTGCTCTTAAACCTTCTTTACCGCTGAGGTTAATATTTTCCAGAGTTATATCCTTCATTTTCTTTTCCGGTAAACCGCGTAAAACAACAGGCTGAGCAATATTTTCACCTTTAATATTGCGCACAGTTATATTTCTAAATAAAGGCGGCATCTCACTCCTCGGCTCAACTGTAGTTGCATCATAATACATATTTAAAATAATCCCCTGATCCCGCAGATTGTTGATCTCAATATCTTCAAAAAGCAGATTTTCTACACAGCCTCCACGGCCGCGCATTGATTTCAAGCGAACTCCTCTTTCTCCACCATTAAAGACACAGTCGTAAACATGCACATTTTTAACTCCACCTGACATCTCACTGCCGATTACAACTCCACCGTGACCTTCTTTGGCCTTACAGTTACGGATTAGCAGATTTTCAGTCGGCTTATTTACTCTTCTGCCGTCTTCGTTAATTCCAGATTTGATGGCAATACAGTCATCTCCGGTTTCAAAATCACAGTCTTCAATCAGCATATTTTTACAGGAATCAGGATTAATTCCATCTGTGTTTGGTCCATCTGTAATAATTTTTAGATCTCTAATAATTGTATTCTCACAGTAAACAGGATGGATGGTCCACATTGGACCATCTACAATTGTAATCCCTTCAATCAAAATATTTTTAGAATTAATAGGCTGAATAAACTGTGGTCTTAATCCTTCTTCTCTACCAAAAATTCTATCTTTTACCGCAATCCCGTTATATTCTGCATCATATAGTTCTTTAGCTGCAGCATGCTGGGTCTGCTTCCAGGGCCACCATTTGGCTCCATTACCAACTAATTTCCCTTTGCCGGTAATCGCTATATTTTCACAGTCCTGAGCATAAATTAGAGGAGAATAATTATAGCATTCATTTCCCTCCCAGCGGGTAAAAACTACCGGCAGATAATCTTCAAAATCATCACTGAAAGAAATTACTGCTCCCTTTTCTAATTTCAGATGAACATTGCTTTTAAAGTGAATAGGTCCTGTAAACCACTCGCCTTCCGGCACGACAATTGTTCCTCCACCAGCCTGATGACAGCTGGAGATTGCCTCTGCAAAAACTTCAGTATTATCAAATTTTCCATCTGCCACTCCACCAAATTCTTTTAGATCAAACTCCCGCTCTGGAAATTCCGGCCTTTTGACCTCTATTTCAAAATTAGATTTTAACATTTAAGCCTCCCTTATAACTGCCTAAAACTGAATTAACTTTTTCTGATCAGCCGAGCGTCTGGCCTGCAGAGCCGCTTCGGTAACTCTAAATGATTCTTCCGCTGTAATCATACAGTCACCATTACCTTTGACCCAGTCCAGAAAATCAGCAAAAATTTCTTTTTTCTTGACTAAAGGCAGTTCTCTGTTTCCTTCAATTTCATCATTGATTAAATATACTTTTTCTTTTAAAACCTCGATAACTCCCTTATCTCCAGCAATTCTAATCCGATCATCATCATGGCTGGTCGCATTCTGCGGCCTTAAATAGTCAATATTAACTGAACCTGCAGCCTGATCCTCAAAATCAAAATGGCAGAGTGCCGAAACTTCCAATTCGCCATGATTTTGATTGGCAATAGTAGAATGTGAGGCATAGACTGATTTAAAATCCTTGCCACTCAACCACTGCATCCAGTCAATTGCGTGACTGCCGACCCAGGGAATAGTACCACCATAAGTCTCGCGCTTTTTATAAAAGTCTTCGCGCTGGCCGAGTCGATAAGATTTCTGGGCATTCATCAGTCGTACTTCCCCAATTGCACCCTCTTTAATATATTTATAAGCGGTTAAAAACCAGGGTTTATAGCGGATTCCAAACATTGCTGCCAGTTTGGAGTCACTCTTCTCATAGGCACTCTTTACTTCTGCCAGCTCTGCCAGTGTGGTAGCAATCGGTTTTTCAACAAATAGATCAATATTTCTTTTTAAAACTTCAACTGCAGCCCGAGCATGATCGCCAAAATGACAGGCAACAGCAGCAACATCAGGCTTCAGCTCATCTAGCATTTTTATGTAGTCATCATATTTTTTTAGATCATAATCCAGTTTTAATTTCTGATAGAGGTCTTCAACACTTTCTCCCTCTGAACCTGGTGCAATTGCAACTATTTCATCTTCATAATTATCTTTTAAGCCGTTAACCACATATTTAGTATGACCGGTGGAACCAATTAAAACTATCTTCATTTTCTACACCTCTCAATTAATATCTTCAGCTCAAAGCTGTATTTATTAAAATTTTTAGTCAAGTCATTATCTGGAAAGACTCTAATTTCGGAAAACATTTTCCAAAACTAAAGGAAAAAAGGTTTCTCCGGTCAAATATTATTAAATTTAGCCCGAGAGAAACCTGTTCTGATAGAATAATTAAAGTGTAACTCCATCTTTGAAAATTGCAATTTCTCGATAATCATTAATCTCATTTTTAGTCTTTGTTTTTTTAGAAGCAAGATCAATTAGGTAATCAAAAAACTCAGCAGCTAGAGAGTCCATATCTCTACCTTCCAGTAATTCTCCTGCATTAAAATCAATCCAGTTCCGCTTTTGATTGTATAGTCTGTTATTGGTAGAAACCTTTACAGTTGGCACCGGGCCGCCAAAGGGAGTTCCTCTTCCGGTTGTAAATAGAACCATGTGGGCACCAGAAATTGCTAAAGCTGTTGTTGCCACCAGGTCATTGCCCGGACTTTCTAAAAGATTTAGGCCCTTACCGGTAACCTGATCCCCATAGAAAAAGACATCATTAACAATACCTGTACCACCTTTTTGAGTACAGCCTAAGGACTTTTCTTCTAAGGTAGTAATTCCCCCTTCTTTGTTTCCTGGAGAAGGATTTTCGTAAATTTCCTGATCATGAGAAAGGAAATAATCCTTAAAGCCATTGATCAGCTCGACTACCTTTTCGAAAGTCTGCTCATCTTTAGCTCTATTCATTAAAATTTTCTCAGCCCCAAACATTTCTGGAACTTCAGTTAAAATACTTGTACCCCCATAGGCTCCCAGTTTATCAGAAATTCTACCGAGTAAGGGGTTGGCAGTTACTCCGGAAAATCCATCTGAGCCGCCACATTTGAGACCAATTTTCAGTTCAGAAACCGGCACTTCTTCCTGCTTAAATTTCCCGGCATAATCGACCAGGTTATCTAAAATCTTCTCGGCAGCCTTCTGGTCATCTTCAACATCCTGCAGATTAATAAACTTAACCCGCTCCGGATTATAGTCTCCAATATATTCTTTAAAATCTTCTATTAGATTATTTTCGCAGCCGAGACCTACAACCATTACTGCTGCTGCATTGGGATGATTGACCAGACCGGCCAGTGCCTTCTGGGTCATCTCCAGGTCATCACCAAGCTGGGAACAGCCGTAAGGATGTGGAAAAGCATGAATGCTGTCAATAACTTCATTTTCAATCAGCTCTTTGTATTTCATTTCTGCCTTTAAGGCCATTTTTTCTACAACTTTATTGATACAGCCGACTGTATTGATAATCCAGACATCATTACGAATTCCAACTTTGCCCTTTTCCCGCTTGTAGCCCATAAAAGTAGGCATTTCTGCTGGGTTTTTTACTTCAGGTAAATCAGGCTGATATTCATAATCCAGTTTGCCTGAAAGAGCAGTCTTTAAATTATGAGTATGGATCCACTCACCTTTTTTGACCTCTTCTGTTGTTTTTCCGATTGGAAAACCATAACGAATTACTTCATCACCTGCAGCAAAATCTTTTAAAGCAACCTTGTGGCCGACAGGAATATCACTTAAAACCTTAATTTTTTCTCCCTTAACTTCAATTTGTTCCCCAGCATCTATTTCTTCAACAGCGATCACTATATTATCATTTTCATTTATTAATAAAACTCTGGCTCCCATAAGAACCTCCTTAGATTCTAAAATAGCCCGGAATAAAGACATCCCAGGCTATTTAAATTTATATTTGATTATTTTATCATTTACTTGACATTTTTAAAGAATAACTTTTTTGGACCATAATAGCTTACATGTGCAACTAAATCTGCAGCTACACTGTAGGGCATACGGCCGCGGTCAACCTGACGCCCAACAACATTGGCTAAAGTTCTTCTAAACATTTCTGAGCGGGAAGAATAGGACATTAATTTTCTGGAGTCAGTAACCATCCCGGCCAGGTTATAGAATAAATCTACAGTTGTAACCTGCTGCAGCTGTCTTTCCATTCCAAATGGACTGTCAGTTAACCACCAGGGAGCCCCTAAGGATACATTGGGGAAAGCTCTGGAAATTGTAGAAGCTGTAAACCAGTGAGTTGGTTCCATAGTATAAAGTACAATATCCAGCTCAGAATCAAATTTATTAACAAAATATTTAAGATTCTCAGCCAGCTCAATATCACTGTTTGAGATATCGCCACCCGTATCAGGACCAAGATTATCATAAAGGCTGTCCCGATAATCTCTTACAGCACCAATATGCAGCTGTGTTACCCAGCCGCTTTCCTGATTTAACTTTCCAAACTCAACCAGGGTAAAGGCTTTAAAGTCTCTAATTTCTTCAGTACTTAATTCTTCACCATTTACTGCTTTTGCATAAATTTCAGCTGCTTTATCCTTTTCAACCTCGTAAGAAATTGGTTCAACTATTCCGTGGTCACTGGCTACACAGCCCATTTCCTCAAAATAATCATGAGATTTTTTAAGAGCAGTTAAAAGTCCATCTAAATCATTAACATCCTGCTCATAAGCATCACCTAATTTTTCAACATACTCAGACCAGTTCTGATGCTCAATATTCATAATCTTATCAGGACGCCAGGTGGGAAGAATTTTTACTCCTTCTACCTCTTCTTTTGCCTTTTTATGATTTTCTAAGCGAGAATATGGCTCATCAGTTGTACACATAATCTCAACATTCATTTCTTTTAATAAATTCTGAGGGCTCATTTCCTCTTTAGCCAGCATATTTTTGGTTTTCTGCCAGATCATCTCTGCAGTGTGCTCAGAAATTGGCTGGTCAATACCAAAACGGCGTTTTAAATCAAGGTGGATCCACTCATAAGTTGGATTCCCTGCAATTTCCGGGAATATTTTAGCCAGAGCAAGCCACTTTTCTTTATTAGAAGCATCACCGGTGATCTTTTCTTCCGGCACACCTCTTTTGCGCATCATTTCCCAGACATAGTGGTCAGTTTCAGCTTCAACCTCCCAGATATCATTCCAGCCTTCATTGGCTAATATTTCTGGTACATCACCGTGGTTGTGAGCATCTAAAATTGGTAAATTTTCAATTTCTTTATATAACCTTTTTGCTGTTTCACCTTCAAGTAAATAATTTTCATCTAAAAAAGCCATTTTATTCCTCCTAATAAGATATTTAACTTCTTGAAAACATTTTCATAAACATCATATCAATTTTTCCATCAATATCTATAATAAATTAAATTTTAATTTTCGTAAAAGCCTAATTTATTGAGATGTCTGCCGATATGTCTCTCTAAAGCCTGACGGTATTCCTTATCATGCTCATCCCAGAATTTATACAGTTTATCTCTAAAAAGATAACGTCCATCTCTTTTGTCCTGCAGTATAAAGCCGTAAGTTATATGCAGCAGCTGTCTAACTTCATTGATTTCCAAGAGCTCTCCCAGTTCCTGATCGCTGAGCTGAGCAAGTTCCGGCACCTTTGACAGATCTGTAGTCACATGATAAAACTTTTTAGCTTCTTCGAACTTTTCTAAAGCATAAGCATGAATATCCCTGTATAATGAAGGATCATTTTCGGCTACAACTCTAATTGCCTCCAGCCAGTTAGTTCCGGCTGTTTTGACATGAACTCTGCCTCCGGTATGTCTGCCAATTATCGGAAAGACACTAAATTTATCACTGCCGGAATGAATACTCAGTTTATAACCAAAACGATCGGCAATATCAGCATGGATTTTAAATTCTTTTTCAAACTGATCTAAATCTCCTATATAATCAATACCCTTTTGGAATTCTCCCACAAAACGAGGGGCCAGAGAATTAACCTCAATCTTATTTCGCTTTAATTCATTGGCTACAAAAAAATGCGCTTCCGGAGTAGTAGGAGTTGAAGTCTCATCAATTGAAATTTCAAAATCAACATCCCGGTCCGATTTTTTTAATAAATGCTGTATCTCTTTAGCAAAGTCCAGCATTTTATAATAAATTAAAACAATCTCTTTAAAATTATCCTGATTGTATTCCAGCTGGTAGCCAGAATTAAGAACAAAGGTTTTGTTTAAATACTGATCTTCCAGGCCCTGACGTAAATAATCAGGAACCTCCTGGTAGGCATTTTCAATTTCAGCCTCAGTCATCTGGTCCAGATCATCATTAATATAATCTGTACAGTCTAAGGTCAGCATAGAATATCCTAAATCTAAAGCTTCTTCGATATCTGGTTTTTCTTTTAAGTGATCTGCATCAGCTGCAAAACCATCCTGATAGCCTTCCTGAAAAACAGCCCAGCTGACATCATCAAGCACTGACTTAAAAGTTCTGCCGGTTAAATTAAGCTCCCGTACTGACTGCTGAGCAAAAACAGGCATAGCAGAACTATCTTTAACAGCCTCAATATGCCCGGGAGTTGCAATCCCAAGACGATCACCAAGACCAAAACTTGCTGTCTTATTCCCTAAAGCTCTGGGAGCTGTAAAAGGAAAAATCTCTCTTAAAATCTCAGCATTATAGTGACTTAAAGGTGCAATTTTAGCCTTAAAGCCCGCCAGTTCTTCTATTTTACCCTGAAATAGCTCGAAATTTTTAGACTTGTTTAATATAACCAGCTTCTTTTTCTGATCAATTTTAGCCAAAAAATAGAATGACTTGCCCTCTTTAATTATTGAGCGGGGATAAATTCGATAATCTTCAGCGTATTCAGCAACTTTTTTAACGGCTTCTTTTGAAGTACCAACCAGTTCTTCAGCAAAATCTTTCCAGGACATAATAATACCTCCTTAGTATTGAGAAACTTTATCCAGGCAGAATATCCTCACCAATAAATTATTAAGTGAGGATAAATCTACTTTTATATTCTATTTAATTAATTTCTCTAAACTGGCTTTCATTCCTTCTTTTTTAATCAGATTTAAATTAGAAATTAAGGAATCTGTTAGGCCTGGAAGCTCATTTAAATCTCTGTCCCAGAAATCCTGGTTTGCCAGTACATCCTGACCCAGTTCAGCTAAATCAATTTCTCCAGCTTCAAAGCTGCTCCAGAGATCTGCAAAGTAGTTAAGAGCATCCTTATCATCTCTAATTAAATATTTCTCTCCATCACGGTAAGCAGCAAGTTTTCCTTCTTCCAGTTCAGTTCCATGGTAGAAATGAATTAAAGCTGCCAGAGCAAAACTTAAACGCTCAGGTACTTTATCATATTCTTCAATATGCTGAACCAGTGAAGGTAAAACTCTGGTTTTGAACTTAGAAGTTGAGTTTAAAGAAATATCAAGCCATTTATGATCAATATATGGATTTTTGAAACGCTCAAAGATTTTGGAAGCAAAGTCTTCCAGTTCATCTTCATCTGCATCTAAAGTAGGTATAATATCTTCAAATACTGCCTGGTTGATAAATTCACCCACCAGCTCATCATTAACTGCATCTCTTACCAGATCAATTCCTGCTAGATAGGATACAGGTACTGTTGAAGTATGAGCACCATTTAATATTCTAACTTTTGTTGTTCTATAAGGTGTTAAATCATCCACCCACTTTACATTTAAACCGGCTTTATGGAAAGGCAGTTTTTCTTTTAAACTTTCATCTCCTTCGATAACCCAGAGATGAAAAATTTCGCCAGTATCCAGATTCTGATCATGGTAGCCTAGTTCAGCTTCCAGCTCATCAATCTCATTAAAAGGATAGCCGGTTACAATTCTGTCAACCAAAGTATTTAAAAAGTGATTTGCTTCTTCAATCCAGTTTTTAAATTCTGCTTCAAGATTCCAGTCATCTGCTAATTTTAAGATAATCCTTTTTAAATTATCTCCATTGCGGTCAATTAACTCTACTGGAATAATTACCATCCCTTTATCCCGGGCACCATTAAATGTCTGGTAGCGGTGGTATAAATAGGCAGCCAGTTTTGCCGGATAAGATTCTGGTGGTGTATCAGTTAATTTATCATCCTCATTATATGCTATACCAGCCTCTGTAGTATTAGAAACTACAAATTCTATCTCTGGATTTTCAGCCAGCTTTAAGTACTGATCCCATTCGCTGTAGGATTCAATTCCGCGAGAGATTGCAGTCATAATTTCTTTTTTATTAACTTCTTCACCATTTTCAATCCCTCTTAAGTAAAGAGTATAGAGTCCATCCTGTTCATTTAAATTAGAAATTCTACCTTCTCTAATTGGCTGAACTACAACTGTTCTCCCTTTAAAATGCCCTTTTTTATTCATAGTATGGAACATCCAGTCAACAAAGGCTCTTAAAAAGTTACCTTCTCCAATCTGAACGACTTTTTCAGGATAATCTAAAATCTCAGCTGAAAAATCAGCCAGCTCAGTCCCCAGAAGTTCTGACTCTAAGTATTCACGATCTAACATCGGTAAATCATTTTTAGCCATTATGTGCCTCCTTTAAATTCAAAAATCGATAAAATAATCTATTTTACCCTTCAAGTTTATAATACTAAAAATATACTCACTTAACAATAAACTTAGTTGTTATTTTATTCAATAATTAGTCAATCTTTATTTTAAGTTCAACTGCTCGCTGCTGAAAGATTATTCAGTTCTTTTTCTTGCTGCAGTCCACGATAAATTGGTAAGTAAATTTCTCTGTCTCTGATAACACAGCCTGCTTTCTTTTTGGCTGCCTTTAATTCAGCACATTTGCTGCAGCTGATGCAGACTTTAGTGCTGTCCATTTTTCCCTTTTGAATAATATCTCTGGCAAAATCAGGGTAAGCAAAAGCCTGACGCCCAAAGCCAGCCAGATCAGTCCAACCGGCATCAACCATCCCTGCAGCTGCGTTAGCTCCATACTGGCGCAGCCAGCTAAATCCGGTACCAATAACCAGCGTCTGATTTAGATTTTCTTTAGTAAATTTAGTTAATTCAAGCAGTCTTTTTACTCCCAGCAGAGGATGTTCTGGCGGCTGATAACCACCGTTATCATAGGGGCGGTTGACATGAGGTTTCAAATAGGGAGTGCTGGCAGTAACATTAATCAACTTAACCCCCAGTTCTTCCAGCTCTTTTAAGAGTTTTGCCGCTTCAGCTAAATCAGGATTACCATCCTGATCTGTTGCCCAGCCTCCAGGAATTGCATCATAAATATTTAAACGGACCGCCAGATCAATATCAACCTTATTTTTTACCTTCATAATAGTTTCTTTTAAAAATCTAGTCCTATTTTCATATGTCCCACCATACTTACCTTTGCGGTCATAAGCAGCCAGCAGAGAAGAAAGCAGATAGCGGTGACAGCTTTTGATATCAACTGCATCAAAACCTGCCTCTGCCGCCAGCTCTGCAGCCTTAAGATAATCAAGCTGCAGCTGATCCAGTTCCTCATCTGTGATGATGTGGAAATCGTTTTCTGCAATTGAGACAGGGTCAAGCTCTTGATCATTAAAGGCTATAATGTTATTCTCACCAAAACGACCTGAATGAGTCAGCTGAGCCACTGTATAAGGATCAACTTCTGACTCAGTTTTTATAAGTTTAATCAGATCTTTAAATTGAGCTAAATTTTCCTGTTTCAGATATAACTGACTTTCATTTGCCCTACCTGCTTTATCCACAGCAATCGCTTCCAGCCAGATTAATCCGGCTCCCCCATTTGCAAAGCGCTTATACCTTCTTTTGGTCAGCTCAGAAGGAGTCCCATCTGCTTCAGCATCTGCACCTTCCATCGGGTGGATAGCAATCCGGCTGGGAATTAGACGATTATTTATTTTAAGTTCTTCATTTAATATTTTTGTGTTCTCCGACAGAGGCAGTTCAAAATCAAGCTCTTTTAGATCTGCTTTAAGCCCTTTTAGAGAACTATAATTAAATTTTTGAGCTTTCATTTAATCAAATCCCTTCTTAATTAAATGGATTAAAAGCAGTATAGTTCTCTACATTTACCCATTTACTTTTAACTGCCCAGTCAAGATCAAGATCAGATAATAATTTTCTTTCGGCAAAGGCCTGATCAATTTTTTCGTCTATACCCGGTAAAACAGTCTGGTATTCTCCAGCTTCATTTTCAAATTCTTTTATTAAATTTTGCGGTACTGCTTTAATTTTTTCAGCCGAATCATAAGCTCCATTAATTGCTACAACAAAGTTCCGGGTGTTTTCTGGTGTACAGTATAAGTCCTCAATTAAAGAAAGATGCTTATCTGCTGCAATCCGGAAAACTTCTTTTTTAGGATCCAGACCTTCATTATCAAATTCAATAACTTCACCATTATTAAGTTCAATTTTTGTTTCTTCATTCATCTTCCAGCTGATCTTTCCTTTGGTACCAATGATCTCCATTACCGGATCTCTTTTTTCTTCTGGAATATGAGTTACATAAAAATATATCTTAGTGCCTGTAGTTGTTTCCGCTTCCAGGCAGGAATTATCATCAGCCTCTATGTAGCTGTGCCCTCTGTAAAGTTCAGCTCTTACTCTTTTTAACTGGGCAGAACTGTGCATACTCTGTCCTGCAAGAAAGATCATGTTATTTAAATAATGGGCAAAGGCATTGTGCATAGGTCCATCTAAAACTAATTGACCCATGGCCACACTTTTACCGGCCCAGTCATTGCGGTCATAATATGATTTAAATCGCGGCCAGAATCCTTTCGCTGCTATCTCTTTAATCTCACCCAGCTTACCCTCTAAAATAAACTGCTTAATTTTTCTAATAGTATGAGAGTGGATATACTGAAAACCAATAGAACAAAATCTTCCTGTTTCTTTTTCAGTTTTAATCATTGCATCAATTTCCTGAACAGTCGGTGCAGGCGGCTTTTCTAATAGAATATTATAACCTGCTTTCATACCTTTTATTGCCATCTCAGCATGGGTTGGAATTGAGACAGGGAGTCCAATTACATCAACACAGGCCTTGGCTTCTTTTAGTAAGCTTTCATAAGAACTGTAAATTGCTATTCCCTTATGTCTTAATTCTCTTACTTTATCAGCATTATTCACCTGATCATTAACTACTACAGCAGTCAGCTTCATTTTACCTTCAGCTTCCAGTTCTTCAATATTTCTTAGATAACTTCCGGCAAAATTTCGCACACCAACAACTGCAAAACCTACTTCTGACATTTACGCAACCTCCTTATTTTTTTATCTTTTTCTCAGTAAGTAATTATCAAATATCTCTTCAATTTAAACTAATTATAGATAACTATCTAAAATACTTCTAAACATAATTTGTGTTCTGGTCAGATCTTTAACAAAATTTAAGCTGAAAAATCCTGATCAATCAATACCTGAGAATGCAACACCATCAATTAAATATCTCTGGAAGAATATGAAGAGAATTATTGTTGGTAAGATTGAAAGAAATGTCATTGCAAACATTGCTCCCCAGTTTGTAATCGCATTTGGATCAGAGAACATTTTAAGTGCAATTGAAACTGGATATTTAGTTACACTCTGTAAATATAGTAAAGGTGTCATGAAATCATTCCAGGACCAGTAAAATCTAAAGATTCCAGCTGTTACTAATACCGGCTTTAAGTTAGGTAGAATGATTTTAAAGAAAATCCCAAATTTACTGCAGCCGTCAATTTCTGCTGCTTCATCTAATTCAGTTGGTATACCTCTAACAAACTGAACCATTAAGAAGGTAAAGAATGGTACCGGCAGCATCTGAGGTAAAATAACCGGTAAATACGATCCAACCCAGCCCCACTGATTAAACATAATATACTGAGGTATTCTTAAAATTTGTCCCGGCACTAAAACTGTTGCAATCATAATTGCAAACCAGAATTTCTGACCGATAAATCTGGTTCTGGTAAAACCAAAAGCAGAAAAAGAAGCTAAAATAATCTGACCAATTGTAGCAGTACCAGAAATGAAGAATGAATTTCTAAAGAAAGTTAAAAAAGATACTCCTCCAAATCCTCTCCAGCCTTCTAAATAATTTCTAAATTGCATTGCATCAGGCCATAAAGTAGCACTTAGAGCATTTCCGGATGATTTTAGTGAACCTGCTACCATCCAGAGCAAAGGATAAAGCATAAAGATACAAAAACCGCCGACTAATACCTGAAATAATATGTTTTTAAGTTTTTCTTTTTGACTAAAGGTTAAATTCATCAATTATTCTCCTTCCGATTCATAGTATACCCATTTATTGGATGTTTTAAACAGCACAATAGTAACAATGGTCAATAAAACAAGTATAATCCAGGCAAGAGCTGAACCGTAACCTAAGTATCCATTAGAAATACCTTTACGATAGAGATAAACGGCATATACCAGGGTTCTGTTTAAAGGACCACCCTCAGTAATAATGTAAACCTGAGTAAAGACCATAAACATCTTAACCATCTGCATAATCAAATTAAAGAAAATAACTGGAGTTAAAAGTGGTAAGGTAACACTAAAGAACTGCTGTACTTTACCTGCTCCATCAATCTCAGCTGCCTCATATAAACCTTTTGGAATCTGTTTTAAACCGGCCAAAAAGATAATCATCGGAGAACCAAACTGCCAGGCAGCAAGCAAAATAATTGTCCAGATAGCATAATCGGGATGTCCAATCCAGGAAATTCTGTCTCCCATAATTCCCAGAGAAACTAAAAAGTCATTAAAAGCTCCCTGTGAGGAAAATAACTGACGCCAGATTACTGAAATAGCAACACTACCACCTAAAATAGAAGGTACATAATAGGCCGCCCGGTAAAAATTAGTAAAAGGTCTGGCTTTTCTAAAAACTAATGCCAGTGCCAGAGCACTTGCCAGTCTTAAAGGTACAGCAAAAACTACATAATAAAATGTTACTTTAAGCGAAGTCCAAAATTTTGGGTCATCAGTAAATATTTCTATATAATTGCGAAGCCCTACCCAGCTTGGATCACCTACAATAGTATATTCTGTTAAAGAATAATACAGAGACCTTAGTAAAGGAAAAGCTAAAAATGCTAAAAATCCAATTAACCAGGGTAAAATAAATACATAACCAGTTAAATTCTCTTTTATCCACTTCTTTTTATTCATTCCAGCATCTAGAGAGCGAACCGAATCCAGTGCTTCAAATTTATTATTCAAAAATCTCCCTCCTTAAGTGTTAATACAAACTATAAGCTAGTGACTCATTTTAAATCACTAGCTTATAGAATTTTATCTTATTTTATTTTTTATTTAAATAAGAATGTTAATGCTCAACTTATCTAGAAAGTAACTTTGTAGCTTCTTCTCTGAAATCTGCTGCAGCTTCTGCAGGAGTTTTCATACCATAAATTACTTCCCAGTACTGATCAGCAAATGCTGTAGTTACTTCTGAGAATGCAGGTGGCTGTAATGGAAGTACAGGACCAGCGTTTTCAGCAGCTACTTCGATGAAATCAAATACAGCCTGATCATATTCGTCTGCGTCAGCTTTTAGAGCTGCTCTAACTTCACTGTTAGTAGGTACTCCACGATCTGTACCGATTACTTTACCAGCTTCAACATTGTTGAACCAGAAGTTTAAGAAAGTCATTACTTCTGCTGGATGCTCAGTATTTTTAGCAGCAGTCATAACCATTGCAGGCTTCATGAATCTACCTTCCTGAACTTCGTCTTCAGCTCTTGGATATAGGAAAGGTTGTAATAGTTTGCCAGCACCATTAGAAATAGCAGGTAACTGATTACTCCAGTAGTTAGTTGCAGTTGCAGCTTCACCCTTAGTGACAGGATCCTGCTCAATTGCACCAGGAGCTTCCTGTCTCTGCATAGCATCCTGAACTACACCAGCTTCAATTAATTCTAAATCATAGTTCATGTAATCTACAAATAACTGATCATCGTCATAACCTAAAGACTTTCCATCTTCACTAAAGAAGCTCTGACCGTGCTGTCTTAACCAAACAACAAAACCATTACCTTCTTCCTGAGATGCAGGAGTTGCTGCACCTAAAATACCTAATTCTTCATTTAACTTTTTGAACATTTCTGCTCTATCTTCCCAGGTATCTTCTGGAGAAGGATAGTCTACACCAGCAGCGTCAAATAATTCTTTATCATAGTAACCAGCAGGAGCGTTTACACCAGTAGCAAGTCCCATCTGCTTACCATAAGCTCTACCCATTTCCAGGTATGATTCACCAATTTTACTTACATCTAAAGTTCCATCTTCAATAAATGGATCTAATGCTAATAATTGATCATTTTCAACATAACTTGCCATCATTTTTCTTACATGCTGAATAATATCAGGTAAGTTATCTCCAGCGGCCTGAGCATTCATCTTATCCCAGTATCCACCCCAACCAGTATATTCTGGCTGAATTTTTATGTTAGGATATTCTTCTTCGAACATTTCAATAACTCTTAAAGTTCTTTCGTGACGACTCTGTGAACCCCACCAGGCGAAACGTAAAGTAACTTCTTCGTCCTGAGCCATTGCAGCAACACTAAGTGATAAGGATAACGCAAATGTTAAGATTAATACTAGAGCTAAACTTTTTTTGCTAAACATTTAATTTCCTCCTTGGAATTTAATTAAGTTTTAGTATGTTCAAATTAAGTTAATAATTATAAATTCTTATAGGCTTATAAATCTTTCTGCCTCTGCAAAAAGATCAGAGAAAATTTTTGTCCCCCCCTTTTTTTGAAAGTATTAAAATAAATACAGTCTTATATCCTTATCCTTATTAGATTATCTGTAAACTTATCTTAGGAAAATGTTTTCCGTCAATTAAAAAATTATTACGAATTTTTAGAAAAATATTAACGGTGCTTTTTTAAATTAATATTTAATAA
>NZ_QBLR01000406.1:0-2594 GCF_003070835.1 Halanaerobium sp.
GTGACATAAGTGGAGAGATGTCCGAATTGGCTAAGGAGCCGGACTTGAAATCCGGTGAAGCCGAAAGGTGTCAGGGTTCGAGTCCCTGTCTCTCCGCCATTGAATATTAAGGGCTGATGCCCATTTTAGAAACCTGCCGAGAGGCGGGTTTTTCTGTCTTCAAGTATCAATAATATAAGTTAAAATTTTCAATCTGATAATAATAAATCCTTGTAATTTTCAAGAGCTTCATCAAATTTATAATCTATTTCAATGTATCTGCAGTTTTGTCTAAATCTCTAAGAACTATTGCAATAGTTCTTTCTCCCTGATAAAAGCTCATATATAGAGGGGTAGCATAATCTGTCATCTGATGGATTGATACATTCATTTGTCCTGTAGTAGAATCTTCATCCTGGTAAACTGTCCATTCATCAAAAATTTCTACTACTGCTTCAGCGTAAATAGTGGTATTCAAAATAAATATAGCTGCCAGTAAGACTATAAGTGTCAAAGCATATTTTTTCATAAGGTTTTCCTTTCTGTTTGAGGATATAATTTAAGCAATTATAGTTATTAATTTTTTTAATATGAAAAAGTATACAACATATTTTCGGAAAAATCAAACAAAAGCAGGAGAACTTTGTTTTTGATTTTGTGATTTATTTTTAACCCAGGCTAGAAGTTGTAATATTTCATCTTTAATATATTCTATGTTATAATTATAATAATAGATGTCTGTTATTCTATAGAAGTTATTTTTTTGCCTTTATACTAACCCAGACATGTATTTTTCTAATTATAACTAATAAAACAGATTTTTCTGAAAGGAGAAAAATATGAGCTGTTCTTTTAAGATAAATGTTATTGATATGCCAGGAGTAACAAGCCGTCTGCTTAATCTTGTTGATGATTTAAATATTAATCTGATGGCAATGGAGGTAGTTCCTGGAGAAATTTATATTCGAGTTGGTGATCTGCCGGAGTGTAAAAAGGTAAAAAGAGAAGAACTGCTTGTTGAATTAAAACGTTTAGATTTTGTAAAAGAAGTATCTGATATAGAATATATGCCTTTTGAAGTTAAAGAGCAGGAATTAAAGACTGTAATGAATAATCTAAAAGAGGGAATTGTTGCTATCGATAAATATGGGAAAATCAGCACCATGAATAAGTCAGCTGAGGTTATCTTAAATGTTTCACTAAAAAAATCAATTGGAAAAGATATTAGAGATATTCTAGATTCAGATCGGCTTCCTATTATTGAAAGTTTAAAAAAGAAAAAGAAAATAGAAAATGAAGAGATCTTAATTGAAGGAGATTATGGCAAGTCTCATTATTTTACCACGACTACCCCGATTTTTGATGAAGAGAACAATCTTATTGGAGCAGTTGCTTCAATGAAAGATATTGATGAAGTAAGAAAACTATATAATACAATCCATGAAACACCTAAAATTGAATTTAATGATATCATTCATCAAAGTGAAAAGATGGATCAGCTAATAGAATATGCAAAGCGATCAGCCAAAAATGATTCAACAATATTTATTCGAGGAGAAAGTGGAACAGGAAAAGAACTTTTTGCCAGAGCCATTTATTCAGCAAGTTCCAGAAGCCAGGAGCCGTTTGTTGCAGTAAACTGTGCTGCTCTGCCTGATTCTTTATTAGAGAGTGAGCTTTTTGGTTATGAAGAAGGATCTTTTACCGGTGCCAAAAAGGGAGGTAAACAGGGCCTTTTTGAAATTGCGGATAAAGGCACAATATTTTTAGATGAAATTGGAGAAATGTCAGCACATCTGCAGGCAAAACTTTTACGAACTCTGGAACAAAATCAGATCAGAAAAGTTGGTGGTGATCAGATGATCAACATTGATGTGCGTGTGATTGCTGCTACAAACAGAAAAATTGAAGAGATGATTAGGGAAAACAAGTTTAGAGAAGACTTATATTACAGACTCAATGTAATCCCAATTATTATTCCTCCATTGAGAGAGAGAAGAGAAGACTTATTTGCTTTAAGCAAATATTTTATCTGGAAAATTACTAATAAGATGAGGATTCCAAATAAGCATTTAAGTCCGGCGGCTAAAAAAAAGATAATGAGTTACGATTGGCCGGGGAATGTGCGTGAGCTTAAAAATGTATTAGAAAGAGCAATTAATTTTGTTTCCTCATTAGAAATTACAGCAGATGATATTATATTTGATAGATTAAGACTGCAAAATAACAATTACTTAAATAGAGAAGCCGGAGATTATAATGAAGACAGTCTACTAAAGGGTAATTATGTTGATATCAAAGAAATATCATCGATTAAAAAAATGGTGGGTGAATTAGAGAAACTTGTGATTTCTCATACTTTAAATGAAGAACAAAGCCTGCGCAAGGCTGCAGAAGTACTTGGAGTGTCTCATACTACTGTATTAAATAAGGCTAAAAAGTACGATTTGAAATAAAACTTTCCACTTGTAAAGATATCTTTACAGTAATTTTTGGTTGTAAAACTTAGTTATTCAAACTTAATCAACTTTAATCGCCTTTAAAACCATTAATAACGCTGTAAAGATTATTTAACATTATTCTAAATTTTAAAACAATTTATACTAATTTTAAAG
>NZ_QBLR01000407.1:0-2584 GCF_003070835.1 Halanaerobium sp.
GAAATAGATTATATCTTATTTAAAGAATCTAATGTTGAAAGAAATGATAAGTATTATTCTGAGTCATCACCTAAAATAATTGATACAAGTGCCATTATTGATGGTAGAATATTTGAAGTTTATAAAAATAATTTTATAGATGGGATTTTAATTGTTCCCCGCTTTGTATTAGAAGAATTACAAAATATTGCAGATTCGGATAGAGAGTTAAAAAGAAAAAAAGGTAGATTGGGATTGGAAATATTAAAAAAATTACAAAATGATCTTGGAGAGGATATTGTTATTTTAGATAGAGAAGTTAATAATCAGGAGGTTGATCATAAGTTGGTTCATCTGGCTAAAGAATTAAATGCTGATTTAATATCCAGTGATTATAATTTAAATCAACTTGCTGAGTTACAGGGGATTAAGGTTATTAATATAAATAGATTGGCTAATGCTCTTAAACCTGTTCTTTTACCAGGAGAAAAAAAGAAAGTGGAAATCATCAAAAAGGGAAAAGAACAGGGTCAGGGTATTGCATATCTTAAAGACGGGACAATGATAGTTGTTGAGGGCGGCCAAAATCATATAGGAGAAAAAATTAATGTAGTTATCTCAAGCTTTTTTCAGAAAAATTCAGGAAGAATGTATTTTGCAAATTTGTCATCTAAAAATATTTAATAATAAATAGTAAATGGGGAGGGTTATAATGACTGCAAAAATCAAAAATAATGCAGAACTAGTGATTAAAATAGAAGGAATGAAATGTTTTTATTGCTTTACAGTAGTTGCTGATATTTTAAGAGAATTTGATGGTATTAAAGAAATTAGAGTTGGTTTAAATAAAGGAAATGCAATTGTAAGATATGATAAAGAAAAAGTTAGTTCAGAAGAACTTCTTGAGAGCTTAAAAAAAGCAGGTTATAACGCTGTCCCAAAAAATTAATATGATTTTTAAATCTAGAATAACACAATAGGGGTGAAATTGTATAGTGAAAGCGTTGACTTTTAAACAGGGTATACATCCTGAGTATAATAAGGAACTAACAAAGGATAAACCCTTAAAAAATTCGAAACGTCCTGAGGAGGTAATTATTCCTCTGAAACAGCACATTGGAGCACCTTTAAAGGTGCTTGTTAAAAAAGGTGATAAGGTGGACATGGGTCAGAAGATTGCAGATGGAGACAGTTTTGTCTGTGCACCTATTCATGCTTCAGTCTCTGGAACTGTTAAAGAAATAAGAAAAGTAACAGATCCTGGCGGAAATATTGTTGATGCTGTAGTTATCGAAGCAGCAGAAGAGGATACACTTAATTCTGGTTTAGAAAAACATGATAATTTAGATCAACTTGATGCAGATCAAATTAGAAAAATCATTAGAGAAGCAGGAATTGTAGGTATGGGAGGAGCAATGTTTCCCACTCACGTTAAGGTTTCTATTCCCGAAGACAAAAGTGTTGATTATGTAATTTTAAATGGAGCCGAATGTGAGCCTTATCTAACTGTTGACCATCGGGTAATGGTGGAAAGACCAAAGAGTATTGTTTTTGGTTTAAAAGCTTTAATGAAAGCTGCCGGTGCATCCGGAGGTTTTATTGGGATTGAAGAAAATAAGCCCGAAGCAATTGAAAGTATGCAGGATGCGGTTAAGGATGACAAAAATATTGAAGTAAAGGTTTTAGAAACAAAGTATCCACAGGGTGGAGAAAAAATGTTGATTGAGGCTATTCTGGGACGAGAAGTTCCTGCTGGTGGTCTACCGCTTGATGTAGGGGTAGTGGTCAACAATACCTCGACAGCAGCTGCAGTTGCAGATGCAATTAGAGATGGAAAACCTCTTTATGAAAGGTCTATCTCAATTACCGGTCGCGGAATAAATTCTCCCCAAAATTTAATTTATCGAATAGGTACTAATATTGGTGATTTGGTTGAAGAAGCAGGTGGCTTAAAAGAAAATGCAGCTAAAGTTATTACCGGTGGTCCAATGATGGGTAAGGCACAAAAGTCTCTCAATATTCCCGGTGTTAAAGGTACTTCCGGTATTTTAGTGCTGGTTCAGGAGGAAGTCGAAGTATATGAACCTTCTCCCTGTATTAACTGTGCTCGCTGTGTTGATGCCTGTCCTATGTTTTTAATGCCAACTCAGCTGGCAAATTATGCGAAAAATGAGATGGTCGAGGAATTGGAAGAATGGCAGATATTAAGCTGTGTTGAATGTGGTTCCTGTTCTTTTGTCTGTCCATCTAAAATACCTCTGGTACATCATCTGCGTCTTGGTAAGGCACAGGTCATGGCCAAAAAAAGAGAAGAGAATTAAGGGGGATAATCAATAATGAATAACGAATTAATTGTAACATCCTCACCACATATCAGAGCTCAGGATTCAGTCCCAAAAATAATGTGGTCAGTTGTAATTGCTCTGCTGCCAGCAGTTTTTGCTGCTGTATATTTCTTTCAAGCAAGAGCAATTTCAGTGGTTCTGACAGCTGTTGCTGGTGCGGTTTTAACAGAATACATATTTCAAAAAATTAGAAATAAAAAAATTATGATTAAAGATGGAAGTGCAGTAGTTACAGGATTACTTCTGGCACTTACACTCCC
>NZ_QBLR01000408.1:0-2582 GCF_003070835.1 Halanaerobium sp.
ATCAATGTTTGTAATATTCCCGATCAAAAGAGATACTTTTTCTAATACCGGAGCAAGAATTTCTCTTTCTTCTTCAATTTCTCTTTCTAGATTATCCATTGAATTAGCTCCTCTGCGGTAAAGTTTATTAATTTGTGCCTTCTAGAAAGGCGAGCAAAAGAAATTGAAGAAGAAAGAGAAATTCTTGCTCCGGTGTTAGAAAAAGTATCTCTTCTGATCGGGAATATTACAAACATTGATGATGATTTAACTATAATCACGCCTCCTTTTTTTCAAAAAGATGAATAATAAATCCATTTATATAACAATGAATACCTACTCTCATCAGATTTCTATAATCCTGATGGGAGTTTTTTGATTTCATATCAACAAAGTTACTTAGTTGCAGCTCCAGTTTTTATTCTGCAATAATAGGGAATTTTAGTTTGCAACTTTCGGGAATACTACTTTGCAATTCCCGGTAATTTTAGTACAAAACAAATAATTATGTTACTTTCATATATTTATATTGTTTTATTGTAACAAATATGTTACAATTAATATATAAGAACTTAAATGAAAGGGTGAGCATAATGATAAATTACGAAAAGATTGCAAAAAGGTTAAAAAGAGCTCGGCTGGATATGAATTATTCACAGCAGGAAGTAGCTGATTTAATTGGTAAAAAAAGAAGTCAAATATCCTACTATGAAACAGGTGCTAGAAAAATTAATTTATCTTTGTTAAACAAATTCTCTAACCTATATGGCAAAAGTATTGAATACTTTATTGGAGAAAGAAAAGAAGAAGAACAATTAGAGATAGCTCACCGCTCAACTGATATTAAACAGGAAGATCTTGAGAAAATTGAATGGGCAAAAAATTTCGTTAATAACTTATATGAGTTAAAAAATATGCAGGAGGTTAAATGAAATGAGTAAAGCTAATAATCCTCTTGCTGAAACTAGAGCTATAGAAACAAGAAATGAATTTGGCTTGAGCAATACAGAAGCAATTAATATTTTTGAAGTTTTAAAATATAATGCTAATGTAAGTATTATAAAAATGTCAATTGAGAGTGGATTATATGGTCTTTTTATCAAAAAAGGTGAGGTACAGGCAATTTTAATTAACATTAATACATCGCCAGGCCGCCAATATTTTACTGCAGCTCATGAATATTATCATTTAAAATATAATGTTAATTTAAATGGAAAGCAGAAGTCGCTAGAGAAAGAAGCTGATACTTTTGCCTCTTATTTATTAATGCCCCGAGAAGCCCTAAATTTTCATCTTAAAAAAAGGCTTACTAAAAAAAATAAAAGTAAAATTGATGTTTCAGATTGTCTTTATCTCGAAAATTATTTTAAAATTAGCCACCAGGCTCTTATCTTGAGACTAAAACTGGATAATCACATAAAAAATAAAGAATATCAAAATTTAAAAGAGATTAATATAACTAAAGCAGCTAAAAGATACGGATATTCAACAGAATTATACTCTAAAGTGAAAACTGATGAGGATATAATCGTAGAATCTGACTATGCTGAATTAGCTGAAGAAGCACTTGAAAAAAATAAAATTTCAGAGAGTAGATATAATGAGTATCTAATTGAAGGTGGGTATGGTTACCTGGTGTTTGGAGATGACGATGATGAGCAATGATAAATTAGTTTATAAGACTGATATAAATTTAGTTTTTGATAATGATTGTCTTGCTTCCTTTATCTGGGTTAAAAGAATAGATATTTTGGTTAATTTATATAATGGTAGAATGTTCATTCCTCAGGTAGTAGTTGATGAATTTAGCTTTATGAAAAGATATAGTAAATATAAATGGGTTTATGAAGAGGTAGTTGATGCCATAAATGCAGACCTGTTTAAAGTAATTAAAATAGATAGTAATCATCAAGCATTTTTTGAATATAATAAACTTGTAAATATGGGTAAAGGTAAAGGAGAATCTGCAGCCATTGCAATTGCTAAAACAATGGACAATTATACTGCCTGTAATAACCTGAAAGATATTAGACCATTTATTGAAAATAATGAAATCAATAATTTATTTACTTTTGATATTTTATTTGAATATTATCATAAAAATAATAGTTCTATAGAAGAAATTGAAAAAATAATATCTAAGATGAGAAACAAGAAAAGAAAATTACCTGATATTAAATTTAAGGATTATATAAAAGAAAATTTTCATAATATAATTTTTGATTACGTTTATAATGATCATAAAGATACTTTAGATGAGCTTGATTAAAGAAAAATTGCAAAAGCATTGAATAGGAAAGTAAAGATAGATTTAGTTTGATTTCTGATCTCACTGTAATAGGTGTATGATTAATTTATAATAAGTAATCTTGAGAAAGGATGGTTTTATGTCAGATTATCAACTGCAGAAAACTTTTTGTCCTGAGTGCAGAAAAGATGTTGAGTATCAAATTAAGGAGCTGGTAGAGAAAAAAGAGGTGCGCGGCCTGGAGTTTGAATATACAGCAGAAAGAGCTTATTGTAATGAATGTGAGTCTGAAATTTTTATTCCTGAGCTACATGATCAAAATCTAAAAAAAATAGATGCAGCATATAGAGAAAAA
>NZ_QBLR01000409.1:0-2566 GCF_003070835.1 Halanaerobium sp.
TGGTTTGATGTTGGATCTTATGCTCCAGAATTTGGCGAGGAAGTACACTGTCCGAAGATAAAAACTGGGGAATATAAAGACTGTACTGAGTGTAAGGTTTACAAAGAGGTTAATAAAAATGAGATTGAAAAATTAGGAGCCTGGTTTAATAAATTTTCAGATGTATTAAGAAATTTAGTCAAAGATATTATTGAGATGTCAGATAGTCTTGCAGCTTCCAGTCAAGAATTAACAGCAACAGGTGAAGAGTTATCAGCTTCAGCTGAAGAAATTGGTAATTCAATGCAAACAGTAGCATCTGGATCCGAAGAACAGTCAGCTCAAGTTGAAGAAACTTCAGCAACTATTACAGATTTAAGAAATCAAATAACTTCTATCAATGATCATTCAGATGAAATGTATAATCGAGCAGAAAATGTAATGGAAAATATTCAATCTGGCAATCAAACTTTAAGTAAAACTGAAGATGTTTTTTCTAAAGTTAAAACTAACACCAAAACTACTGCAGAAGCTATTAACTCCTTAGGAGAATCTTCTAAGCAAATTGGAGAAATTGTTGATTTAATTAATAATATTTCTGAACAAACTAATTTATTAGCTTTAAATGCAGCAATAGAGGCAGCTAGAGCCGGGGAAGCCGGAAGAGGTTTTTCAGTTGTTGCAGAAGAAATTAGAGAACTGTCTGAACAATCATCTAAAGCAACTGAAGATATTGCAAAATTAATAAGATCAATTCAAAATGATGTGGAAAAAGCAGTTTACAATATGGATGAAAATGAATCTGCTGTTCTTGAAAGTGTAGAGGCAATTGATAAGACTTCAGCTTCTTTTACTGATATAACTTCTCAAGCTGAAGGTTTAGAAAATCTCATTAAAAATATCAGATCTGAAGTAGATAAAATGAGTCAAAATAGTAAAAATGTAAAGAAAGCAGTGGATGAAATTTCAGAGGTCAGTGAAATGGCCGCAGCAAATGCTGAAGAGGTAGCTGCCTCCAGTGAGGAACAGGCAGCTTCAACTCAGACAGTTGTTAATGCATCAGAAGAACTTGTTGATATGGTAGAGAGGTTAAATAAAATCACGTCACAATTTAATTTATAGCTGCTCAGAAATATATTTTCCAGCAGAATATGCTGTGGAGAAAGCAGCCTGCAAATTATACCCGCCAGTATCTCCATCAATATCTAAAACTTCTCCAGCAGCAAAAAACCTTTTTACAATTCTAGATTCCATGTTTTGGGGGGTGATTTCATTCAGATCAATCCCTCCTTTTGTTACCATTGATTGGTTATAATTTGCTAAACTTTTGATTTCAAATTTGAGATTTGAAAAAATATCTATAATTTCTTTTCTTTCATCTTTAGTAAGATGAGCAGCATTTTGACTGCCGTCAATGTTAGCTAATTCTAGAATTTTTTCGATTAACCTCTGTGCAATTGGATATTTAATTAAAAGATTAACTAAATTTAATCTTCCTTCTCTTTCAATTTTTTTCAAAAGGTCGCTTTCTAATTCTTTTTTATTATAATTAAGGAGTTTTATCTTTATTAAATCTCCTTTTTTCATATACCTGGAATAATTAATTATTCCAGGTCCAGAAAGTCCACGATGTGTTAATAGTAAATCATCAGTCCAACTTTTAAGTAAATTACCATTTCTCCAGAGAGAAGTTTCTTTATTTCTTAAAGAGATACCGCTCAACATCCTAAATTGATAATTTTTAATAATTACTGGAGCTAGGGCAGGTCGAGGTTCAATTATATTATGACCTAAACTTTTTGCTATCTTGAATCCATCACCAGTTGAACCAGTTTTAGGGAATGATTTGCCTCCAGCTGCAAGTATTAAATATTTACTTTGATAAATTTTATCAGAACTTTGTACTTTAAATAGGCCATTTTTTTGTTCAATATTTTCTACGTTTGCATTGTATGTGATTTTAATATCTCTAGTTTTTAATTCTTTAAATAAAATATTCAAAATATCTGAAGCATTATTTGATTCTGGAAATATTTTTCCGCCTCTAGCCTTTCTAAAGGAGATACCTCGTTTTTTAAAAAAATGCATTAAATCCTGGTTATTGAAGCTATAAAGAGGCCCTAGTAAAAAGTTAGAATTATTACCATAATGATCAAAAAAATCAGCTATATCACCAGCATGGGTTAAATTACACTGGCCAGAACCACTAATCAAAAGTTTTTTTCCGGCACTAGAATTCTTTTCTAAAATTAATATATTCTTATTTTGATTATTTTCAGCAGCCTGAATCGCAGAAAATAGTCCTGCAGGACCAGCCCCTATAACTAGTAAATCCACTTTCATATTTTTTCTTCCTTTCGAACTTAAATTTTATTATATATTCTTTTAATGAAGAGCAACTTTCAATTACTAGCTGCTTCTGTATTGGCTTAAAAACAGAAAAAGCCATTCAATTAAGAATGACTTTAAGTTCCAATATATCTGATATTAAAATGGTGCCGAAGGTGGGACTCGAACCCACACATCCGTGAGGATAATGGATTTTGAATCCATCGCGTCTGCCAATTCCACCACTTCGGCATCACAA
>NZ_QBLR01000410.1:0-2547 GCF_003070835.1 Halanaerobium sp.
TATTCTTGATGGCTGGTGGGTTGAAGGCTGTGAGCACGGAATTAATGGTTGGCAGTTTGGAGACGGTTATGTAGGTGAAGGTCAGGATGAAAGTGATCTTTACGCACTCTACAGAGTCTTATTAAATGAAGTTGTTCCTACTTTCTACGGCAATAAAGATCGCTGGAAAGATATGATGATGGAAAGTATTGCTACAACTTATGAAAGATTCTCTGCTAAAAGAATGTTAGAAAGATATTATGCTGAAATGTATAATAAATAAATAATAAAAAGAATTGGCTATAACCTTCATAACGACTTTCATTAATAAATAATAAGCTGTAGTTCCTAACTCGCTTCGCTCAAACATGGGAACTACCATCGCTTATTATTTAGATTTAAGTCTATTTAGGTTAAAATGCCAATTCTTTTTTTATTTATATTTATTTAGAAACATTAAAATTAAGGCCTACCCGAACTTGTCTGACGGACTCGATGTCCTAATGCTGAGCTGACTATTCGTTATAAAATGAAAGCTCAGTGAGCCAAACAACGGGTAGGCTTTTCTTAATTTTATCTGCTTTTAGGCTATTTCGACTAAATTGCTAATTACTTTTAACCAGCATTGATTTTTGTAACTCCTCTTTTGTTTCCTTGTCCAATAAATATTCAACTAATGTCATTGCAAATTCCACGGCAACACCTGCTCCTCTACCAGTAATCAAATTACCATCAATTACAACTCTATCCTCCTGGTAGTTACAGGATGTCATATCCTTATCATAACCAGGATAACTGGTTGCTTTTCTTCCATCTAAGATTCCTGCTGCTTCAAAAACAATTGGGGCCGCACAAATTGCTGCACATAATTTATTTTCTTCATTCAATTTTTTTATAATGTTACGCAGTTTATTACTGTCACGTAAATTAGCAGCACCAGGCATTCCACCAGGTAAAACTACAGCCCCTAAATCAGCAGCATCAATCTCAGAAATCACAGTATCAGCTTCAACCTTTATTCCGTGATCACCTTCTATCTTTTTGCTTCCAATACCTGCAGTTATAACATCAAGTCCTGCTCGTCTTAAAACATCAATATTGGTAACTGCTTCAATTTCTTCAAATCCTTCAGCCAACGGAATTAAAATCTTTGCCATAAATTAGCCTCCTTTAATTCTCTTTTGAGTCTTCTCTCTCTTTTTTATCTTCACCTTTAACTTCTTTCTTTTCCATCGTCTTAGTTTTATTTAAATATTTTGTTAAATCATCTGGTAATGATTTTAAATGATAATCTCTTTGTGGAAATGGAATTTCAATCTCATGTTCTTTAAAATAATCCCAGATAGATAATAAAACCTGACTACGAATATTCTGGATTCCATTCCTGGGATCACTAATCCAAAAACGGATTTCAAAATTAACTGAGCTGTCACCAAATCCCATTAAAAGCACATTTGATTCAGGTTCATTTAAAATTCTATCCTTTTCCTCAATAGCTTTCATCATTAATTCCTGGACCAGCCTTAAATCACTATCATAGGAAACCCCAACTTCTGCATCTACTCTAACTAGTTCATCACTATAAGACCAGTTAATTACTTCTTTTGTAATAAAATCTTCATTTGGAATTAAAAATTCTTTACCTGAACGAGTTACAACCGAAACAAAGCGAGTATCTAATTTTCTAACCCAACCATAAACATCTCCAATTTCAACTACATCCCCAGGTTTAATTGATTTATCAGCTAGAATAATAATCCCACTAATAAAATTAGATACTATCTTCTGTAAACCAAAACCTAAACCAACACCAATAGCACCACCAAGAAATGCAAAAGCACTAAGGTTAATTCCAACAGCACTGAGTGTAAATAAAATTGCTGAAGTAAAAATTAAAAATTTAGCTATTTTGTTTAATAATACTTTAACTGAAGGAGTTAAATCATTACTTTTATCTATTCGACCTGTTACCAATCGACTCAGCTTCCCAGCAAGCCAAAATAAAATACTAAATATGATTACTGCCTTCATTATTAATAATAATGAAATTCTTAAGTTACCGCTGTTAAACGCTAAACTTTCTAAAAAATTTACAGTCTCCTGGTATATATTTAAGATTCTTAATGCTGCTATTATCCAGATTAATGCTGATAAAAATCTAAACATTTTATTTCTCGGAAAAAATAGAGTAATAGTTTTTACTACCAACCAGGCTGATACTAAGTTCCCAAAAATACTTATAATTACAACTGGTAAATTAAAGGCGACAGCAGTTACATAATAAACCCCAATTAAAATCATTAAAATCAAAGGAAATAATAATTGATCAATTATTCTAATCTTTTTTCGTTCTTTTAAAATTTTAATTTTATCTAATAATTCATCAACATGTTTATATAAAATTTTAGATAAAAAATAAGCAGCAGCTATCATAAAAATAAAAATTACTAATTCAATTAAATTACTCCATACAAACAGATAATTTTCAACCTTATCTATAATAAGCTGTCCATATTCTTCTATTTTTATATCTTCAAGCATTATAGCACCTCACTATTATCTCATATC
>NZ_QBLR01000411.1:0-2496 GCF_003070835.1 Halanaerobium sp.
AAAAGAAACATACAGATGAAATAGTTACAGATTTAAAGAAAATTTACAAAGCTCCCAGCAGAGAGTATGCAGAGCAGGCCTTAAATGATCTCAGCTCAAAGTGGGATAAGATCTATCCTCACTTAGCTCAAAGCTGGTTTGAAGATAAAGATGAATTATTTGCTTTCTATAAATATCCAGATAGTATTCAGAAATCAATTTATACAACTAATTGGATTGAAAGAGCCAATAAAGAAATCAGAAAAAGACTTAAAACAATGAACAGTTTACCAAATGAAAAAGCAGCAGAAAAAATACTATATCTTAAGATTTTAGACTACAATTCTAAGTGGTCAGAAAGAAGATTAAAAGGATTTTTAGCTGCTCGAGAAAACTTAATTCAACTATTTGAAGAAAGATATTAATTTATTTACACAAAATACTTGACGTTACCTGGATTTTTAATATTATTTGTTATTTTAATCAAAAAAACGGCCAGAATTATTTCCGGCCGCAAAATTAATTATTTTATTTAGATTTACTGTTTCTAAGTCTCATTTTTTCATTTAAAATTTTCTTGCGCAATCTAATTGCCGCTGGAGTAATTTCCACCAGTTCATCATCTTCAATAAACTCTAAAGCCTGCTCTAAAGTAAACTTTTTAGGTGGTGCCAGGTTAATTGAATCATCAGAACCAGAAGCTCTAACATTTGTCAGCTTCTTATTTTTACAGGCATTTACCGCCAGATCATTGTCCCGACTGTGCAGACCAATAATCATACCTTCGTAAACTTTTGTACCTGGTTCAATAAACATTTCTCCTCTGGCTTCCAGATTAGAAAGTGCATATCCCATAGCAGTTCCCTGCTGATTAGAAACTAAAACTCCGTTTTTTCGTCTGGGAACTTCACCTTTAAAAGGCTCATAACTGTCAAAAGAACGAATAAGAGTACCTTCCCCACTGGTATCATTGATAAATTCACTTCTGAAACCAATTAAACCTCTGGTTGGAACTAAATACTCTAAATGAACATAATCTCCTTCTGGCAGCATGGACTGCATAAGACCTTTGCGCTGATTCAATTTGTTAATTACAGTTCCAGAATATTTTTCCGGCAGCTCAACCATTACTTTTTCTACTGGTTCATGTTTTTTTCCGTCAATTTCTTTCATTAATACTTCCGGTTTAGAAACAGAAAGCTCATAGCCTTCACGACGCATATTTTCCAGTAGAATTGAAAGATGCAGTTCTCCCCGACCGGAAACTTTAAAAGCCTCTGTGTTTTCAGCTTTTTCAACTCTAAGACCAACATTAACCTCTAATTCTCTTTCCAGCCTTGCTTTAAGATGACGGGTAGTTAGATACTCACCTTCCAGGCCGGCAAAAGGAGAATCATTTACCAAAAAATACATAGCCAGAGTTGGCTCAGCGATTTCAATCATCGGCAGTGGATCAACTTTGCCGGGATCACAGACTGTCTCTCCAATTGAGATATCCGGAATACCTGCAATAGAAACAATTTCTCCACTGCGGGCTTTATCAATAGCATTCTGATTTAACCCCTCATAAACTGAAAGTTTGGTTATTTTCCCTTTTTCAATTGAACCATCCCTTTTGGAAACTTCAACCTGCTGTCCATCTTTAATGGTACCACTATAAACACGACCAATACCAATTCTTCCTAGATAATCATCATAGGCCAGATCATAAACCTGCATCTGAAGTGGCTCCTGATCTAAATCTGGATAGGAATCTACACTATCAATAATTGTTTCAAAAAGCGGATCTAAATTATCACTCTCATGATCAAGTTCATAGAAAGCCTTGCCTTCAACTGCGATTCCATAAATCACAGGAAATTCTAACTGATCGTCATCTGCTGATAGTTCAATAAAAAGATCAATTATCTCATCATGAACCTCTTCGGCTCGCTGATTATTTTTATCAATCTTATTAATGAAAACAATCGGCTTAATACCTTTTTCCAGAGATTTTTTGAGCACAAATCTGGTCTGAGGCATTGGACCTTCAGAAGCATCTACAATTAAAATGGCCGAATCCACTGCCTTGATAACCCGCTCCACCTCTGAAGAAAAATCAGCATGACCGGGAGTATCCACAATATTTATTTTGACACCATTATGCTCAATGGCACAGTTTTTAGAATATATTGTAATACCTCGCTCACGCTCAAGATCATTACTGTCCATTATACAGTCCACAACTTCTTCGTTTTCTCTAAAGACTCCACTCTGATTTAAAAAAGCATCGACCAGAGTTGATTTACCTGCGTCAACATGAGCAATAACTGCCAGATTTATTATTTCTCTTTTATCCACACTAAAAACCCTTTCTCTTATAAACTCAAACTTCGCACTTGTAAAAGTGCTTTTGCACCTTGAAATTTCAATATTTTCTAGCAAAAAAATAGCATGAAACCCCCGTTTTTGGTATAATTGAATAGCAACAAACAAAAAACCATAACGGAGGTTCATGCTATGAAAATTATACCACAA
>NZ_QBLR01000412.1:0-2495 GCF_003070835.1 Halanaerobium sp.
TTTATATATTCAACCATTTTTTTTATATTATCAGGCCTATCTAAAATATATCCATTTTTTTTATTTTCAATCACTCCAGATGCACCATTATCTACAGTAGTTATAACAGGCAAACCAGAAGCCATTGCCTCTAAAGTAACATTGGCACAGGGATCATATATTGATGGGAATACAAAAACATCTGCAGCCGCATAATACTTTTCAACTTCTCTTACAGGACCAATAAATCTGCATCTGTCTAAAACAGATAACTCTTTTGCTTTAGATTTGAACTTATCTATGTCACCCTTACCTACTATCAGAAGTTTAGCACTTTTTGTATTTTTAAGTGACTCTAATACATACTTGAGTCCTTTTCTTTTAAACCCAGTTCCTAAAAATAATAAGACATAATCATTTTCACTTAAATCATGTTTATTTCTGATTTCTTGAGAAAATTTATTTTTATTATTTGGATTAAATTTTTCTATATCTACACCATTATGATTAACTATAATATCATTTTCGGGAACATCATATATTTTAATAATATCATCTTTAACCATTTGAGAAACCGCGACTATTTTTTTGTAGTTACCCTTTTTAAAATCTTCAGCTTCATAATAACGAGTAAAAAAATCCTGAAGAGATAACTTATATTCAAACTTTTTTTTGAATTTATACAACGGATTTTCTAGACTGGATAAATATTTATCTAAAAAAATCTGATGACAACCTCCGCCAATCCTAATTACATCTCCAAATCCAAGTCGAGAAAAACTCTGGATTATATCAAAATTATGTTTTTTTACTTCTCTTTTTGCAGATTGAGCAAATATATGTTTATCTATTCCTAAATGTTTTCCCCAGGCAGGAACAAGATGATAAGTAATCCCTTCTGATTTAGAACTCTCATCAATATTTCCAGTTATAACATGCACCTCATGTCCCTTTTTAACTAAAAATTTTGATAAACCAACCATATATCTTTCCGTTCCACCATGAGTAGTATATTTTTTATGTATTAATGCTATTTTCATAATTTTTCTCCTGCTTTAATTAATTATGAGACTTGATTAATGAAGTCAATAAATTTCTTACCTCTATCCTTAAAAAATAGGTTTTTAGACCTATCCATAATATTATTTGAATATTTATAAAAATCATCTTTAGAACTTAAAACTTTTTTTAAGGCAGATTCTAAATCTTTAACATTTCCATTTTTATAAAAAACACCACAATCTTCAGTAACTACCTCTTTTACTGTGGGTAAGTCACTTCCCACTATTGGGATCCCATGAGAAAAATAATTAAAGATTTTTGTAGGACAGGTTAAATACCTACCATGAAAAGTATCTTGAACAGGTACAACCCCAATTTTTACACTTTTTAAATAAAAATCAACTTCACTCCTATCTACCCAACCAGTAATTTCAACTCTATCTTCTATATTTAATTCTTTTGCCAAATCAACAAATTTATTTATTCTTTTTTTTCTGCCTCCAATTATTAGAAGCTTTAAATCTGTATCTAAATTTTTAAAGGCTTTAAACAAATCAATTACTCCTTTATTATGATATAAAGAACCCACATATCCTATATATTGATTTTTCCAAATATTATTCTCACGCTGTAACTGCTTAATCCCATAGGTAATTGTAGAATAATTTTGATTTGGTAAGTATTTTTGATATAATTTCCTTATTGGAGTTTGATGGCATACAATACCATCAAATTTCGGCAAAAAATATTTTTGATAAATATATTCTTTTTTACGGTCATATTCATTTTTAAGTTCTGGATCAAGATAAAAACTATGTGCCTCATAAATAACCTTAATATTATATATTTTTTTAAGTAAGTACATGAATGGCAAAAATTTTACTGTACGACTTATAATTACATCCACACCTTTAAGTTTATTTAACTTTCTTATCTTATTAAATGCTTGAAAATAAAATTTTGTTGTTTTACTAAAAGCAGTCTTATTATTCATTAAATGTATTTTGAAATTATTTAATGGCTTTATTCCAAAATAATCAGATAATACTTTTCCTGTATCTTGATCAGTATTTCTAGCAAATATCATATCCACATTATTCTCATCACCATTTTCTGCAATTCCATAACCCGTATAAGTAGAGAAGCTTATACCAGCTTTTTCACTTGGCCAATCACGACCATATACATATACAATATTCACTAATTACACCTCTTAAATAAGTTATCTTTATCCCATTTTTTTAGAATATTCAGGGTTTCATTTTTAATGTTTTGATCTATATTATTAAAGTCTCGATTTTTATATAATTTCAAAATATAATGCAAAAAAAGTTTTCTATCTTCATGGTTTAATTTTTTCCCATCCATTTTAGCAAGCCCTGAATAACTATGTGCATTAAACTTAGCTAAATTTCTTATAATTCTTTTTTCACTTAAATAAATTACCTGCTTAAAGTTATCTACATCAACAAAAGAAAGTTGTAAACCATCATCAAAGTTAAGCAGTACTCCTG
>NZ_QBLR01000413.1:0-2472 GCF_003070835.1 Halanaerobium sp.
CGCTAGCTAGGTCTTGAAAGGAGTGGGAATTGGCTCCGTTTTATTAGATTTTTTATATTTTATTTAATTTTTTTATTATAAGATTATAAAATACATGGAGGTAATTAAAAATGATTAAACATGTTGTGATGTGGGAATTCAAGGATCAGGCTGCAGGAAATACTAAAGAAGAGAATATTGAATTAGCAGCAGAGAAGCTGTGCTCACTTAAAGATTTAGTTGAGCAGATTAAGTTTTTAGAAGTAGGTAAGAATATCAATCAGAGTGGGGCGGCTTATGAGCTGGTTTTAATTACTGAATTTGAAAGTTCTGCTGATCTTGATCAGTATCAAATTCATCCAGAACACGAAAAGGTTAAAACTTTTATAGGAGAAGTAGCTGCTAAAAGAGTTTTAGTTGATTATGAAAAATAATTACCTGCAGTAGGCTGGACATATTATTTTTTTCCTAAAACTGAAGAATAATCTTAATATTAGAAGTTAGTTTTAAAATAAACGGCTGTCAATAAGGAGCAGAAAAATGACTGATTTTAAACTGCAGCATTTAATTACAACTGGTGCCAGAGAAGCAGAAATGATAGAAGCGCTGCTCAATGACAATAATATAGAAGTAATTGTTCGTCATGATGAATTTGGCGGTTACAGCATGATCTATATGGGTTATTCTGCCTATAACATTGAGCTTTATGTTGCAGAAAAAGATTATGAGCAGGCCAGAGAACTCCTAAAAGATTTAAATTTAGATGCTGAAGCTGAAAGTACAGAAATAGAACAGGAGACAGAAGAAATAAAGAGCAGTGATCAGACTAAAAGTTTTTCTTTTTATCTGGCTCAGATCGCAAAAATAATAATAATTTTCTATCTGCTTTTAAATCTATTTACTCTAATTTTCTAATATGATTTTGGGTAGACAACTGGAGGTGTTTTCTGATGAAAACTATTTTAATCACCGGTTCAACTGATGGCATTGGCAGAGAAACTGCAAAAGAGCTGGCTGATAAAGGCCAGAGAATTATTATCCACGGCCGCAGTCAGAATAAGGCTCAAGAGGTTAAAGAAGAGCTGGATTCAATTAATCCTGAAGCAGAGCACAAAATTGTTATTGCTGATCTTAATTCTCAGCAGCAGGTTTTAGATTTAAGTAATCAGTTAAAAGATGAGGAAGCTAAAATTGATGTTTTGATCAATAATGCAGGGATTTATCAAAACTCACTTGAATTTAGTGAAGATCAGATAGAAAAAAATATCGCTGTTAACTATCATTCCCACTTTATTTTAACTCTGCTGCTGATTCCGCTTTTAGAAGAGTCAACAGATCCAAGAATAATTAATTTTTCTTCCATGGTTCATGCTCACAATTTAAATGTTGATAATATCTGGGATCCAATTAACTTTAACGGCAGCCAGGCTTATTCGGATTCTAAGCTGGCAATGATTTTATTTACTTTTAAATTGGATAAAATATTAGATAATATAACTGTTAACTGTCTTCATCCGGGAGTGATTAACACCAAGCTGCTGCGGCAGGGCTGGGGAGCAGGAGGTTCTTCTGTAGAAAAAGGAGCAGAAACTCCAGTCTATCTTGCTTTATCAGATGAAGTTAGAAGAGAAAGCGGCAGCTATTATGTAAAAAAAAGAAAAAAGAAGCCCACATCAGCTGCTTTAAGGCAGGAACTGCAGGATCAGCTCTGGAATAAAAGTATTGAGATGATCAAGTATCAGGAAATATTAAATAAGATTCCTGATCACTTTTTAGAAGTATAAACTTAAAAAGAAAAGAGTGATAGATATGTTTTACTTATTATTAATAGTTACATTTCTGGTGGCCCTTTTGGTCTGCTATATTGTCAGCAGATTGTTCAATGATTCGATTTACAAAATCTTAAACTTAATTGTGCCGGAGGCTATCAATCAGGCCTGGCTTAAATATATTAAGTTTGCAATCTATGTTGTCGGTATTTCCGGAGGTGTTAGAGTCTGGGACTTAGAAAAATATATTACTTCTAGATATGATAATAGAGAAATCGTTGAGCTGACAGCTGAGCGCTGGACCTTAGAAATTTACAGAACTTTGATAGGCTCTCTGCAGAGCATTGCTACAGTCTTACTTATCTTTTTTATCTTTACTTTAATTGCCTATGTTGTTTTAAGAATCTTTTCTGCCAGAAATGAAAAAAGCTAATTTTTTTCTTCCAAATAAGTAATTAAGAGATTAGAAAGCGGCATCAGCAGCGGGAAAAAGGCATAGGGAAAATATTCTATTGTACTGACTCCTAAGACTGCTGTCATCATTAGGGCATTAACATTCCAGTAATACGGTAAGATGTCAAGAGAAAAAAAGAAAATAATTTAATTTATTTGGTTGAAAATAGTTAAATTAGGCATAGTTCTATCCGCCTAGCCTGAATAGTAATTTTTATCAATTCAGCCCATGACTAAATAATAGTTCTGATAGAAAATAAAGTAAACAGAC
>NZ_QBLR01000044.1:0-20809 GCF_003070835.1 Halanaerobium sp.
GGGGTATCCTTCTTTAAGAAGCCGCCGATACCGGCATAAATACCCTCAGTATTTTCTCTTACTACAGTAAAGTCAATATCCTTAATTCCCTTACCTTTAAGTGGAGAGAATTCTTCTTTATATAATTTAATTGGACGTAAATTTACATATTGATCAAAGTAAAAGCGGAGCTTGAGTAAAATTCCCTTCTCTAAAACACCGGGCTCAACTCTGGGGTCACCAACAGCCCCGAGATAAATTGAATCAAAGGTCTCGAGCTTATTTAAAACATCAGCTGGCAGAATATCACCGGTTTTTAGATATCTTTCTGCACCGAGGTCAAATTTTTCGAATTTAAGGCCTAAGTTATAGGCACCATCAAGATATTTTAAAACCTTAATTCCCTGTCTTGTAACCTCGCCTCCAATTCCATCTCCTGGTATATAAGCTATATTTGACATCTATACCAGCTCCTTTTTGACATGCTCGATCAGGCCGCCATCTTTAATGATCTCCTGCATAAAAGGAGGAAAAGGCTCTGCCTGATAGGTCTCACCGGTGCGTAAGTTTTTAATTTCACCCTTATCAATATCGACTTCCAGCTGATCTCCAGCTTCAGTCGCCTGAACAGCTTCCGGGGATTCTAAAATCGGCAGCCCAATATTAATTGAGTTGCGGTAAAAGATGCGGGCAAAACTTTCTGCTACCACACAGGAAACTCCGGCATATTTAATCGCCAGTGGTGCATGCTCTCGGGAAGAACCGGAGCCGAAGTTTTTACCACCAACAATAATATCACCTTCAGTTACCTCATCTGCAAAATCTGCATCTATATCTTCCATACAGTGGGCCGCTAAATTTTCAGGATCTGAGGAATTAAGATAGCGAGCCGGAATAATTACATCTGTATCTACATTATCTCCATATTTAAATACTTTTCCTTTTAACTTCATTATTTAACCTCCTCTGGACCGGCAATATAACCTTTGATTGCCGAAGCTGCTGCTACAGCTGGACTTGCCAGGTAAACTTCACTTTTGGTTGAGCCCATCCGACCAATAAAGTTACGGTTGGTGGTAGAAATGGCTCTTTCTCCTTCAGCTAAAATACCCATATGTCCACCCAGACAGGGTCCACAGGTTGGTGTGGAAACTGCTACTCCGGCATCAATAAAGATATCAAAAAGGCCTTCGTTCATTGCCTGTTTGTAAATCTTCTGGGTACCAGGGAAAACAAGACAGCGCACATTTTCGTTGACTTTCTGTCCCTTTAAGATCTCTGCCGCCGCTCTTAAATCTTCCAGACGGCCGTTGGTACAGGAACCGATAACCGCCTGCTGAATTTCAATTTTTTCATCAATTTCATCCAGGCCTTTAGTGTTCTCAGGCAGGCTCGGGAAAGCAATCTGAGGTGAAATCTGACTGACATCGATCTCAATAACCTCTTCGTATTCTGCATCCGAATCTGCATTAAGCACAGTATAATCCCGCTGAGCCTTATCTTTAAGGTAGGCTTCGGTCTTCTCATCTGCTGCAATCAGTCCGGCTTTACCGCCAGCTTCAATTGCCATATTGGACATTGTCATCCTGCCATCCATAGAGAGATTTTCTATTGCCTCTCCCGTAAATTCCATTGCCTTATATAGAGCTCCATCAACACCGATTTTACCGATTGTATATAAAATTAAATCCTTACCGCTGACATGGGGCTTGAGCTCACCGGTATAAACAATTTTAATAGTCGGCGGCACCTTAAACCAGGCTTTACCTGTAGCCATTGCTGCTGCCATATCAGTACTTCCAACTCCTGTTCCTAGAGCACCTAAAGCACCATAAGTACAGGTATGAGAGTCAGCACCAATAATGATTTCTCCCGGCAGAGTCAGACCCTTTTCCGGTAATAAAACATGCTCGATTCCCATTTGACCGACTTCAAAAAAGTTTGTAATCTCATACTTTTTTGCAAACTTTCTGATCATATTAACCTGCTCTGCTGCTTTAATATCTTTGTTCGGGGTAAAATGATCAGGCACAATTGCAATTCTATCCTTATCAAATACTCTATCTACACCAATCTTTTCAAATTCCTTGACAGCTACTGGAGTTGTTATGTCATTACCGAGCACCATATCAACTCTGGCATTTACGATATCTCCAGGTTTTAACTCATCCTGATCAGAATGAGCAGCCAGGATCTTTTCGATCATTGTCATTCCCATTTAGTTAATCACTCCTCTTAAATTCCTTATAATATTATAGATTTTTTTGAAAATATTCTTAAACAGCCCGAGCTACCTCAGGCTGTTTTGATTTTATTTGTTTTTAGTATATACAAGATACTTATTAATCGCTTCCAGATAGGCAGCTGCACTGGCTTCGGTAATATCTGTCTGGGAAGAATGACCGGTGAAAATTTTGCCGTCAATTTCGGCGGCAATAAAGGCCTCTCCCAGGGCATCCTTACCTTCTGTAACGGCATCAATCTTATAGGACATCAGCTTAATATCATCAATTCCGGTCAGCTCATTGATGGTCTGAAAAATTGCGTCAACCGGACCATCACCATTACAGGCTGCAGACTGAATAATCTCTCCTTCTTTTTTGAGTCTAACTGTGGCTGTGGGCAGTAAGCCCTTACCGGTCAGAACGGAGATATATTCCATCTCATAGATTTTTTCATAATCATAGAGCTCATTATCTAAAAGAGCAATAATATCTGCATTGCTCACATTTTTCTTTTTATCTGCCAGGTCTTTAAAGCGTTTAAAGAAACCTTCAAAGCTCTCATCATCAAGCTCATAGTCATATTTTTCTAGGAAATCTTTTAGAGCATGGCGGCCGGAATGCTTACCTAAGACCAGCTTATTGTGGTCGAGTCCGATGGTTTTAGCATCCATAATCTCATAGGTAGTCCTTTCCTTAATCACACCATCCTGATGGATTCCCGCCTCATGAGCAAAAGCATTGGCGCCCACAATTGCCTTATTGGCCTGCAGAGAAATACCGGTAGAATTGGCCACCAGTTTAGAAAGTCTGGCAATCTGGGTTGTATCCTGAGTTACATCCAGGTCATAATAATCCTGTCTGGTATATAAAGCCATTACAATTTCTTCTAAGGCTGCATTACCTGCCCGCTCACCAATCCCATTGACTGAGACCTCAACCTGGGTCGCTCCATTTTCAATAGCTGCCAGAGAGTTGGCTACTGCCAGGCCCAGATCATTGTGACAGTGAACACTGATTTCTGCCTGCTCGATATTGGGAGTCTTTTCCCTGACATCTTTGATCAGCTGCCCAAATTCTGAGGGAACAGCATAACCCACTGTATCCGGAATATTGATCACCTTTGCTCCAGCCTCGATTACTGCCTCAAAAAGTCGGGCCAGAAAATCAGTCCCAGTCCGGGAGGCATCCTCAGCTGAAAACTCAATGTTATCTGTATACTGAGCTGCATATTTAACAGCCTCAACTGCATTATTTAAAACTTCGTCTTCTGACATCTGCAGTTTATATTCTAAGTGAATCGGTGAAGATGCGATGAAAATATGGATTCTTGGATTTTCGGCACCCTTTACAGCCTCCCAGGCCCGATCAATATCACTCTTACGGCATCTGGCCAGAGCTGCAACTTCAACTTCCTTTACATTCTCAGCAACCATTTTAACAGCATTAAAGTCACCATCGGAAGAAATCGGAAAGCCGGCTTCAATTACATTGACCTTCATCTTGGCCAGCTGTTTGGCAATTGCCAGCTTTTCTTCAGGGATTAAAGTAACCCCCGGAGACTGCTCACCATCTCTTAGTGTTGTATCAAATATTTTAACGCTTGCCATTTTATTTCACCACCTTTAGTCTGTCCTCGATAATTAGTCAATCCAGGACATCATCTTTCTTAATTTACGTCCTACTGCTTCTATCTGAGAATTTTCGTCTTTTTCGGTTAAGGAATTAAATACAGGGCGGTTTGCCTGATTTTCTAAAATCCACTCTCTAGTGAATTTACCGGTCTGAATATCTTCTAAAACTGCCTGCATATTTTCTTTAACATGCTCGTCGATAACCCTCGGGCCGGAAACTAAATCTCCGTACTGAGCTGTATCCGAAATAGAATCACGCATGGTAGAAATTCCGCCTTCAAACATCAGGTCTACAATTAATTTCAGCTCATTTAAAACCTCAAAATAAGCGATTTCTGGCTGGTACCCTGCTTCAACTAGAGTTTCAAACCCTGCTTTTACAAGTGCTGTTGTTCCCCCACATAATACTGCCTGCTCACCAAAGAGGTCAGTTTCTGTTTCTTCTTTAAAGGTTGTCTCAATAACTCCGGCGTGAGTACAGCCGATTCCTTTAGCATAAGCTAAACCTAAATCATAAGCTTTACCTGTATAATCCTGGTATACAGCCAGTAAGCCGGGAACACCCTTACCATCTTCATATAGTCTGCGCACTAAATGTCCGGGTGACTTGGGTGCAACCATAAAGACATCAACATTTTTCTGGGGTACAATCTGATCATAGTGAATATTTAAACCGTGTGAGAAAACTAAAGCATTACCGTCTTCTAAATTGGGTTCAATATCATTTTTAAAGACTGAAGCCTGCTTGATATCAGGAATTAAAATCTGAATTAAATCTGCTTTTTCTGCCGCTTCTGCAGTTGTCAGAACTTCAAATCCATCCTCTTCTGCTACCGGCCAGCTTGAGCTCTCTTTTCTTAATCCAACTACTACATTAACTCCACTGTCCTTTAAGTTCTGAGCCTGGGCATGACCCTGACTACCATAACCAATAACTGCAACTACTTTATCCTCTAAGTACTTTAAATCTGCGTCCTTATCGTAATATATTTCCATTCTTATCTTCTCCTTTTATGTTCTTATATTTTTAATTAAATTGATAATAAAATTAACAGGAACTATTTCTGCGCCTGACCTCTGCTTAAGGCCACTGTTCCTGTCCTTACAAATTCTGCTATACCGAAATCCCTCAAAAGTTCTGTCAGAGCTTCCAGCTTATCTTCTGTACCTGTTGCCTCAATCATCAGGCTGTCAGGTGCAACATCAACAATCTGGGCTCTAAATGTGTCAGCAATCTGAATAATCTCCGACCGCTGCTTGCGAGTACACTTAACTCTGATTAAAATTAAGTCTCTTTCCACAATTGAATTTTTATCAAGCTCAGTAATCTTTAAAACATTAATCAACTTATGCAGCTGTTTGGTAACCTGCTCTAAGACCTTCTCATCACCCTGAACTACAATTGTCATCCGGGAAATCTCCGGGTTTTCAGTTTTACCAACATTTAAACTCTCAATATTGAAATTCCGCCGACTAAAGAGTCCGGCAATTCTGGTTAAAACACCGGGCTTATTAAGTACGGAAACTGATAAAATATGTGTCATAAATTATCCTCCTATCATATCTTTTAAGCCGGCACCTGCTGGTACCATTGGATAGACATTTTCTTCTTCCGGAATGTGTACATCTAAGATAGCCGGACCATCATGCTCCATTGCTTCCTTTAGGGCACTGTCAAGTTCAGATTTTTTGTCAACAGATTTAGACCAGATACCATAAGCTTCTCCCATTTTGACAAAATTAGGGGCTGGAATCTTAGTTGAAGAATATCTCTTTTCAAAGAAGATTTCCTGCCACTGTCTGACCATTCCCAGATACTTATTATTAAAGATAACTATCTTGATTGGAATATTATAGGCCTGAGCTGTACCGAGCTCCTGAATGTTCATCTGAATACTGCCGTCACCTGCAATCAGCACAACCTTATCTTTGGGCTGGCCGATCTGAGCTCCAATTGCCGCCGGCAGTCCATAGCCCATTGTTCCCAGACCACCTGAAGTAATAAACTGGCGCGGTTTTTTGTATTTATGGAATTGAGCTGCCCACATTTGATGCTGACCTACTTCAGTGACAATTGTAGCCTCTCCACCAGTATACTTATCAATTTCTTCCATAATATATTGAGGTTTGATAGTCTCTGAACCATCATCTTCATATTTAAGTGGGTATTTTTCTTTAAGCTCCTTAATCCGCTCCTGCCAGGCGCCATTTTCTTTTTCCTCAATATAGGGAAGCAGTTCCCTGAGTACAGTCTTTACATCACCCACAATTGGAATTTCTACATCCAGATTTTTACCGATTTCGGCAGGATCGATATCTATCTGAATTATATCTGCCTGAGCGGCAAACTCATCCAGCTTACCGGTTACCCGATCATCAAAACGGGCTCCAACTGCAATTAAAAGATCAGTTTCTAAAGTTGCCTTATTGGCATACTGAGTTCCGTGCATCCCGAGCATCTCGAGAGCCAGAGGCTGATCCTCTGGATAGATTCCAAGTGCCATAAGAGTTGTGGTAACAGGAATTTTTGCTTTATCAACCATTTCTCGCAGTTCTTTTTCTGCGCCTGAGATAACCGCACCTCCACCTACATATAAGAGGGGGCGCTCGGCCTCATTGATTGCCTTGGCTGCCTTATTGATCTGCAGTTTGTGACCTTCAAAAGTCGGCCTATATCCCGGCAGATTTACCTGATCAGGGTAGTCAAACTCTGCAACTGCCTGAGTTACATCTTTGGCCAGGTCGATAAGCACCGGGCCCGGTCTGCCTGTACGGGCAATATAAAAAGCTTCCTTAATTGTTCTTGCCAGGTCCTTAATGTCTGTTACTAAAAAGTTATGTTTGGTAATCGGTAAGGAAATACCTGTAATATCAGCTTCCTGAAAGGCATCTTTTCCAATTAATGAACTAGAAACCTGGCCTGTAAAAGCTACCAGAGGAATAGAGTCCATCTGCGCATTGGCCAGTCCTGTAACCAGATTTGTTCCTCCCGGTCCAGAAGTAGCAATACAGACTCCAACCTTGCCGCTTGAGCGGGCATAACCATCAGCTGCATGGACAACTCCCTGCTCGTGTCGTCCCAGATAATGTTTTAAGTCTGAATTGTAGAGGGCATCATAGAGGTTAATTACAGCTCCTCCAGGATAGCCAAATACAACATCAACATTTTCTTTCTTTAGTGATTCAATAATTATTTCTCCACCATTTAATTCTGGCATAGATTCACCTCCGCTGTGATTTTGAAAAATGAATAATTATAAATAGATACAAAAATAGCCCTGAATACAATTATCCAGGGCAGAAAATTATCTAAGAATTTATCATCGAGCTTAAATTAACTGAAAATTAAATAAACTTCTTAATTTAGCACTGCTCAGAAGTCAATTTTCAGTTAGCTGCAGTTCCTTCAGCCTGAAGCTGAAAAAACTGTAGTTTTAATCTCAATTAATAAAATTCTTAAATGAAGCCAACCCTTCTCTACTACTTGCTATTCTTATAACTTCATTTAATATTCTATTTATATTTTTACTATACTAAATTCTAATGCTTTTATCAATCATTTTTGCAAAATATCTTTAATTTATTACAATTTAGAGCAATTATTACTTTTAGTCAAGTACTGCTCCCTTAGAAGCTGAACCGACTAATTTTGCATAACGCTTTAAATAACCGCTGACTTCAGGTACAAAAGGTTCTACTTTATCCATTCTGGCTGATAACTCTTCTTCTGACAACTCTACTTCCAGAATGAACTTGTCCATATCAATGTGGATTATATCTCCTTCTTTTAAAGCTGCTATTGGTCCACCTGCAGCTGCCTCAGGGGATACATGGCCAATTGCTGCTCCTCTGGTGGCACCTGAAAAACGTCCATCGGTAATTAAAGCCACACTGTCATCAAGACCCATTCCAGCCAGGGCAGAAGTTGGAGAAAGCATTTCTCTCATACCCGGACCACCTTTAGGTCCTTCATTTTTAATAACTACCACATCACCAGGATTAATTTCACCATTATTAATAGCTGCAATACTTTCTTCTTCACTATTATAGATTCTGGCCGGTCCGCGGTGGGACATCATATTTTCTGCAACAGCTGCTCTTTTTACAACTGAGCCTTCTGGAGCCAGATTACCTTTTAAAATGGCGAGTCCTCCCCGATCATGGTAGGGGTTATCTAAAGGACGAATAATCTCGTGGTCGACAAAGTTAATTGCTTTTAAATTTTCTCTTAAAGACTGTCCGGTTACTGTAACCGTATCTAGATTAATCAGATCACCCTTGACCAGCTCATTGATCACTGCATGGATACCACCGGCTGAATTCAAGTTCTCCATGTGGTTTTTACCGGCTGGAGTTAGAGAACAGATATGTGGTACCTGGTCACTAATCTCATTAAACTTATCCAGTGGTAAATCAATTCCTGCCTCATGGGCGATTGCAGGTAAATGTAAAGCTGTATTGGTTGAGCAGCCTAAAGACATATCAACAGTTATTGCATTTTCAAATGTATCTTCTGTTAAAATATCAGAAGGCCGAATATCATTTTCCACCAGCTTCATTACCGCTCTTCCTGCTGCTTTAGCCAGTCTGATTCGGTCAGCCTTGACTGCCGGAATAGTTCCATTACCCGGTAAGGCGAGTCCTAAAACCTCAGCCAGAGAGTTCATCGAATTTGCTGTAAACATACCGGCACAGGATCCAACTCCCGGACAGGCTGAGCGTGCTATCTGATCGAGCTCCTCTTCTTCCATCTTACCGGAAGTAACTGAGCCCACTGCCTCAAAGACATTGTGCAGGTCAATTGCCTCTCCACAGTGGCTGCCGTGCTCCATTGGTCCACCACTGATTACAATTGCCGGAATATCGAGTCTTGCTGCTGCCATCATCATTCCAGGCACAATTTTATCACAGTTGGGAATTAGAACCAGTCCATCGAGCTGATGGCCGTTGACAACTGCTTCTACTGAATCAGCAATAATTTCTCTGCTGGCCAGGGAATAGTGCATACCGCTGTGGCCCATCGCTATTCCATCACAGACACCGATGGTACCAAAGGCCATTGCAGTTCCTCCGGCTGCTGTAATTCCATGTTCAACAGAATCTTTAATTCTATCTAAATGTTTATGACCGGGAATAATATCATTTGCTGAATTTGCAATTCCGATTAAAGGTTTATCTATATCATTATCGTCAAGTCCCAGCGCATAGAGCAATGATCTATGGGGGGCTCTTTCGATACCTTTTTTAATCTTATCACTTCTCATTATTTTCCTCCTTAAACTACTAACTTCTTTTGAAAAGCTAAATTATATTTATTTTTTAGAATATATTATATTGAATAATCTTTAATCTAAGTTCAAATATACTTCTGCAACTAACTACTACTCAGGGTAAATTTCTTTACCGGTAGAGCCGGCAATTTCTCTGAATTTAGCAATCAGCTTGGTTGTTTTAGCTCCAACCTTACCTTCGCCAATTGTGCGTCCATCTACTTCTACAACCGGAATAACCTCAGCTGCAGTTCCACTTAAGAAACATTCATCTGCATTAAAGAGGTCGTGTCTTGTAAACAGCTCTTCTTTTACTTCTAATCCCATATCTGCTGCTATTTCAAGTACAACTTCTCTTTTGGTTCCTTTTAGGATACCAGCATATTTAGGTGGAGTATAGAGTGTATCTTCATCAATAATGAAAATATTATCTCCTGTGCATTCTGCCACATAACCATCACTGTTTAAAATGATAGCTTCCGGTGCATCCTGCATGTTGGCCTCAATCCGGGCCATGATGTTGTTTAAATAATTTAAAGACTTAATTCTTGGATTAACCATCTCCGGACCATTACGGCGGGTTGGAACTGTTACCAGTTTTAACCCTGTCTCATATAGTTCTTCTGGATAAAGCTGAATCGCACTGGCAATAATAACTACTGTAGCTTTAGGACACTTACGGGGATCTAAACCAAGATCTCCTTCTCCTCTGGAAACTACTACTCTTATGTAAGCATCTCTTAAGTCATTGGCTCTGATAGTCTCTAAAATTGCTGCTTCCATCTCTTCTTTATTTAGAGGAATATCGAGCATAATTGTTTTGGCTGATTCGTATAAACGTTTAATATGCTGGTCCAGCATAAAGACACGGCCGTTGTAGGCTCTGATGCCTTCAAAAATACCATCACCATATAAATAACCATGGTCAAAAACTGAAACTTTCGCCTGATCTTCCGGGACAATCTCTCCGTTTAAATAAATATTTCTACTCACTACTTTTGTCCTCCTTAAATTTATTTGAATTTTAATAAAGCTGCTAGCTTTTTAGTATAGAGATAGCATTATATTTAATATTTATTGTCTATAAATTATATAGTTTTCATTTTGAAAAGTCAAGCTCTAGGAAAAGAAAAAAGCTCCCGGGTGAGGGAGCAGTTAATTAATAATTTTATTTTTATTTACTAATATTTTCCTGATTAAAATTCGACTTAATTAATCACTTCTATTTGTAATTATTAAAATTAAAATTCTTCCCATTCAACTATTTCAGCAGAATAACTTAACTCGCCTGGCATTGATGGTGCATAACCTTCTCCAAAGTAATCTTCAAAAATCTTCATGTATTCCGAGGAATGAGTTATAACAGAATCATTTACAACATCAACACTATCCTTATTTTCTTTAACAATATAATCTGAGAAAATACCTCCCGTAATATTCACACTATTATTAATTCTAATTTCTTCAGAAGCATATACCATCCCATTAAAAGTTGCTGCATTATTGAATTGTACAGACCCATTTACAATTATTAGCATTTCCTCGTCATCAGCAGTATTTATTTCAAATCCCTCTGGAAATGTTATATCTCCATTAACTAATAAAATACCGGATCCACTTAGTGAAGATTCATCTTTGTCTGGTGTAAAAGCACTAGTTTTATCATTTTCAATATATAAAACATCTTCACCATAATCTGACTCTCCACTACCAAAATAATGTTTTATTACTTTATTTGGTTCTGGACTAGGTATTTCTCTAACTGAAGGATCAGTGACAAAAACTTCTTCACCACTTGAATTAATTTCTCTTAACTTATCATAAATTTGATTAAACATATCAGGAACTACAGGCTCAGATTGATATTCTAAAAGTTCAACCTCAAGTTCATCATAAATTGCACCATGATCATCTATACCAGCTGTTGAATAAACATCACCACCATCATCACTTGCAATTATCTCAATTTTATTTCCAAGTGTCATACTAGAACTGGCTGCAATTGAATATTTAGAAAATCCAGAATCAGCTTCCACGAGATACTTCACTTTTATAGATTTACTAACACCCCTATGCTCAGCAGTACTTGTTAAAGTAATACCATCTGTAACTTCATCTTTTATTACGCTTTCTAAAGTCCCTTCACTAATATTATTAACAGAATTCAAAGATTCTTGCTTTAAATAATTACCATCCCATTTATCATCTTCATTGAATAAAGCACTAGCATACTCCAGTCCAGCTTCAGCAATATAAAAAGATTTTGTGCTGTTCTCTGCATGAGAAACAAAACTTATTTCATTTGAAACCAAAGAAACTACAGCTGTCAAAATAATTATTAAAACTGTTAACATAATAAAAGCCAAAACAATTGCATAACCATCATCTTTTTTCAACTTACTCACCCCTTTTAAGGCGACAAAACTACAGTTTTTATTCTTGGGTGAAATTTTTCTTCAAAAGTATAATTATCACCATTATCATTATTTAAAGTGATTTTAATACTAATAAGTTCATCTACTTTTGAAAAATTTAAATCACTTAGAGACAATTGAGTTACTTTGCGTTCTCCCCCACTATCATCTGGGTTATTATCAATATAAAAATAGTTAGTATTTTCATCCTTATAAAGTTTAACTTTTTTTGTTGAAGAATCATATTTAATCAACAATTCAGTACTATTTATATTAATCTCATTAGCAGATCTTATATATTTGCCAATTGTTTCAATAATTAAACGATGTTCACGATGGAATTCAACTTTATCCTGATTAAATCCAAAAACTCGGACAGCTGTAAAATAAGACATATATATAGCTGCTATAACAACACCTATTATCGCTATTGCAACCATAAGCTCAACTAAAGTTACACCCTGTTCATTATTATGAGCTTTCATCATTATCACCCGTTCTATTTCGAATTAAGGTGCTTACACTCTCTGATTTCCCTCCAGATTCCCAACTTATTATAACTTCAATTTCTCTTCCAATATCTTCATTTTCTACTTCTGTGAAAGATTCTATAAAAGTAAATGGTTTTACCTGGACATCAAGACTGAAATCAGCTAAAAAATCATAGTCACTTGAGATATCCCCAAATAATTCCATCTCCTTCGTGTCATTAACAGTAGTATTGTCAAATTCATCTAAATAATCCCAATTAGAAGTTGTTTTGTCTTTTATCATTTCTATTACATCTCCAGCAATAGTCGCAGCCTGTGACCTTATTTCAGTATCATTTATAAAACCAATGCTGTTAGAAAAATAATTTAATATAGGTACAATACCAATGCCTATAATTACTATGACAACAATTATTTCAACTAAAGTGAAACCATTTTCTTCTATATTAATTCTACAATTTTTTTTCATAATAAACAACTCTTTTCTTACAAAGTATAGTCATTAAAATAAAACTACACATACTAAATTAAAAAAGTAAATATGAATCCAGTTAAGAATCATATTTACTTTTCAAAAACGCCTATTTAAATAATAGTGTTATATTCTTCATTACAATTATTTAATTGTTATTTAATATTTCCTGAAGCTCTTCAGGACTTAAGTCATTAAATTCTTTTTCCTCACCATTTTTATATTTAGCCAGAACTTCTTCTCTGCTTTTGGACTCTTCATTATCTTTGTCCTGTTCCTCTAAATTGTTATTTTTGGATTCATCTGCTACAGACTCTCCATCTTGCTTAACCTCTGCAGAGTTATCCGCATATACAGTTCCACCGTAGTTTATAATTCTCGGTGTAACCAAGATAACAAGCTCAGTTTTATTGGTTTCTCCACTGCGGGATTTAAAGATTTCTCCAATTAATGGTATCTCTGATAAAAAAGGAACCTTAGACATTGACTCTATTTCATCTTCCTGGATTAGACCACCAATTGCAAAGGTTTCTCCATCCTCCAGCCTCAACCTGGTATCAACAGATCTTGTTTTTCTGGAAGGAGGTTCTGGTCCTGGAGGATTGGCCCCGAAACTACTGACACTTGGATTAATTTTTAATTCAATCTCATTATTCTGAGTAATCCAGGGAGTAAAGGTTAGTTCTATCCCGGCTCTTTCATAATCATAAGATCTAATATTACCATCCTCATCAAAATTAGGAGAAGGAACCTCATCAATAATTGACATTTGGGCTTCTTCGCCATTTAAAGTCATTAAACGCGGATTAGCAAGTGTTTTGGAAGTACCATCATTTTCAATCGCTCTAAAGAAGTTCGGCCAGGTTAATTCTATTCCTTCGATCTGACCAAATTCTGCTCCATCAGCATCAGCTAATGAAGGATCACTGCTGTCTTTGATAAAGTGAATTCTGCTTAACATATCAGAACTTAAATCAATCCCAAAGTCTTCTAAACTTTCAGTTGAGATTTCTTCAACTCTAGTTTCGATTATAACCTGCTGCTGAGGTTTATTGATTTCTTCAACCAGTTCCACAACACCATTGAGTTTATTTTTAGCTCCATTAATTATTATTTCTTTGCGCTTTGCATTGACATGGAGCTTAATATCTGGATAAAATTTTCCCACTATTTCGGTAATCTGTTCTGTATCAACATAATCAACTCTAATATTTCTTGTTTCCGGCTCCAGACTCTCGTCATAGGTTGCAACCATCGAAATTGCACTTTCTACATCATCTTTAGTTCCACTAATAATTATTTTGTTTGTGAGTGGATTTGATCTAATAGCAAGTTCAGGGTTGATATTTGTTAACTTGTCTGTTAAATCTGCCATTTCAGCATTGATCACCTGATAACTGTCGGTATATCTTTTTTCTTTTTCTTCTTCCTTTTCAGCTATTTCAGCTTCAGCCTGAGCAATTTCTGCTTCTTCTCTTTCCTGAACAACTGCCGAAGAATCAAGGCGGTTAATCATTTCTTTAATTTCTCTGACTCTTGCTTCTTCTCCCTTTAAAATAAACTGTCTTCGGACTGAATCAGAAGTGATCTGAGTTTCAGGGAAAATATCTCTGACAATTACTGATATACTTTCCATATCATTAGAGTTAATTGGTACAAACTCGGTCACAATATTAGTATAAATCTGATCAATTCTATCTGGTGGGGCAACTACAACCGTATTCTCATCCCACTTATAGGTCAGTGACCTGGTCTGGGTAATTAAGTCTAATGCTTTTTCAAAACTTATATCTTTTAGATGAACAGTAACTGTACCACTAACGGTACTATCAGTAATTAAATTAACATTCGCCACCTCAGCAATAGCTCTTAAAACATCGGTCAAATCTGCATTTTTAAAGTTCATGTCGTTTATTCTACCCTGAGCACCAACTGCTGCTGTAGCTGTAAAAATGAAAATCAGAATTAAAATTAGTGCTGTTATCTTTTTATTATCTCTCATTAATTTCCCCTCCAATCCTCAGCTGAAAAGTAAAACCTCGGTTATTAACTATTATACTGTCCTGATTAATTGCTGAAATATAATAATTATCTTTTTCAAAGCTGCTGCGAACAAATTCTACTCCATCTCCTGTATCAACAATTGCTATTCTATTTATACCACTGGTAATAATCCCATCCAGTTGAAACGGCAGCCCGCTTTTTATATCTGCAAAAGTAATAACAGGTTCTGCTCTTTGGGTGGTATTATTTCCAGGATTATTACTGCTAGTATTTGAGTTATTTGCCGGAGCAGGTTCTACATATTCAATAAAAGGATTTCTAAATACTCTCTCCTCAGTTTCCTCCTCGTTTTCCTGGGCCAGAAGAGGAAGACTAAATGAGAAAATCAAAAAAAGTAAGATTGATGTATATAAAATAAATCTATTAATTTTAAACATCGATCTCAACTCCTTCTAGATCAATCAGTTGATCATGATAAATAACATTCATACTTATTGTTACCCCATCACTGTCATTTCTCTTAATATCTAAAGAGGTAAATTCGAACCAGTAATTCCACTCTGCAAAATCTTCAAAAAGCTCTGTAACCTCTCTAAATCCTCCATCAATAATAATACTCATTGAGATTCCACCATCAACCATAGAAGGGCGGTACAATTTCAAATTAAGGTCATTATCTTTAGAAGCTTCTCTAAACTGAATTAAAAGATCAATAACATCCTTATCTAAATATACTCCTCTTGCCTGCAGTTCTGCCACTAATGTATTATACTCTTCTTTTATTTCCGGTAACTGTCTGGCATAACCAATTGCTGTCTCCAGACGGGCTGATTTCTGTTCCTTCTCCCGTTCTAAATTCGCTATTTCTTCAGTTAAAGGTTGATAAAAGTAAAAATAATAAACTGCCCCAACAGCTAATATTAAAACCAGAGTAAGCAGAATTTTCTCTCTAGCACTCAAATTATTAAACATGCTACTCACTCTCCTCTTCTGTCAGGTCTGCTGTAATTGTAAAAGATACTTCTTCCTGTTTTTCCATAGTCTGTAGGTTTACATTGCTGAAAAATTCTGATTCACTCAAGTTGTTGCTCAATTCTCTTAGTTCCTCAGCAATTTTTGTCCTGCCTCTAATATTTAATGACCTGTTCCTGAGAGAAAAATTATCAATAACACCTCTAAGTGGGGTTAAGTAGCCCATTGCTTCAATCGGACCATCCCAGATATAATCGGGAATCTCTGGAGTCCCTCTGATTTCTTCAATAAGTGCTTCATATCGGTGGTATTCTTCTTCTCTCGGTAAATAAATTGCCAGCTGATCTTCAATACTATTAATTTCACTCTCCAGAATATTTCTATCTGTGATCAAAGTAAACTGTAAAAAGCCAATGACCATAAAAGTTATAAAAACCGTAATGATTATTCCAACTTTTAAATAGTCAAATAAAATCTCCTGTTTTTCTTCAGCTATTAGATTAACTCTCATCAGCCATCACCTCACTTACAGCAAGGCCAACAGCAACAGCAAATTCATAATTATAATTTTTTACCAGTTCATTTGCCTCATTGTCCAATTTTATATTAATATTTTTGAAAGGTTCAATTAAAATCATTTCTCTGCCGATTTCATTACTGATTAAATCTTTTAATCCCTTTAGACGGGTGCCCCCACCTGTAATAAATATTTTTTCAACTTCTTCATCTCGGTGCTTCATATTAAAGAAATCTAAAGAACGAGTTATCTCAGCAGAAAGTCTTGTCGCAATATTACTTAACTCAAGATTGTTTTCACTTTCAACTTCCATTCCGATGGGCATCGAATCTAAGAATTCTTCAGAAACTTCTTCCTCGTTTTGTTCTGAGTTTAAATCTATTTCTTTTTTCTCATCTTCTGCTGTTTGAAAATCTAGATCTCTAACTTCCATAATCGAATTGGTAAAGTTTGTACCTCCAGTATCAATTGTTCTTGATAACATAATGTTATGGCTGTTAGCGATGGTAATCTGAGTTGCAGAAGCGCCAATATCAATAACAGCGATATTGCTGTCAATCTCCACCTGGTAATCAAGTAATGAAACCAGTGCCATCGGCTGTACATTTATCACCTTTGGTTTTAAATTCAACTTTTTAAAAGGGTGTAAATAGTTATCCACTACATTTTTTTTGACCGCTGCTACTATATATTTAATTGTTTCTTGATCTTCTTCCACTTTTAGATAATCCAGAGCAGCTTCTTCGACCGGATAAGGCAACTGTTCATCTGCCTCCCACTTTAGAGATTCCCTGATTTCCTTATCATCTAAAGCTGGCATTTCGATATTTCTGATCAGCAGATTATCATTGGGAACAGTTGTAATAATATTTTTAGGCTTATCTTTTAAAGATCTTAACAAAGTCTGCAGTTCTGCGGCCACCACTGAATCATCAACTATTAGACCATCCACAATTGTTTCCAGCGGCAGTTTTTGAATACCTATATCGATTAAGGTTAATTTATCTTTTTTAGCCTTGAATTGAACGGCTTTAATTGAATTAGTCCCAATATCAATACAGGTATATTCTTTAGCTAGAAAAAACATATTACCACCCCACTTCTTATAAGCTTAATTTTCACTCCAGTTAATCACCTTATAAATTGAATCTTTCTGTTCTCCCGTTCCGACAGGAAATTCAATGCCCCAGTCAAAAAGAGAGTCTAAAAATCCTGATTCATAATTAATTCCCATGGAGTTTTTTACACTTAATGAACCCTTAGTTACAATTGCACCATCTATATTAAAAGTATTCTTAAAATCTGTATTACCATAAGAATAGATAAAACCCTGCATATCAATAGCATTGTCTGTATCTAAAACTATTCCTTCACTGTAACCTTCGCCCTTAACTATAATAGTAAAATAATCATCTTCATAACCTTCAGCCCTATTAATTTCAACATTACTTTTTATATTCAGCTGTCCAGTTACAACTAACACCCCACTACCATTAAAGTCATTGACTGAAGGATCTATTTCTAAATCACCATTGATATAGGTAAAATCATCACCAACATCACCCAGAGTAGAAAGTTCCAGCACTTCCCCGCTATTAACATTGTAAATAGTCCCTTTATCTTCTGCAATATTATAAAACTGATTAAAATCTAGATTTGGTATAAAATCATCACTGACTTCAGTATAAATTTCTGAATCAACAATTTCTACCTTATCAGAAGATGAATTATCTATAATAGTCCCACCATCAGGGCCATAAACATGTCCTTTGGTATAAATATCACCTTTTTCGATATTTCCATTGATAAAACCATTATTATCGATAGTAATATCTCCTCCAGAAGATATTGCATTATTAAAGGCGCTGTTATAGATATAAAAAGTGGTAATGACTTTTTTATCAATACCATTACTTAAAGCTCTGGCCTCTAATTTTACTGCTGGTTGATTTGGATTGGGAGAATGGCTGTAATCTGATTTATGCAAATAATCAAGTTCACCATTACCGGACAATTTTTGATTAATTTTTTCTACTTCACTGGCAATTAAATTATTATCAGCATCCCAGACACCACCGATTCCATCATTCCAGAAAATTTCTTTACCGTAGGCTATTCCTGCCTCTGCAGCATAAAAAGCCTGTTTATCATTATTATTAAAACTGTAGAAATCAAGTTGACTCTGTAACATTCTGGTCATACTGGCTACAAGAAGTAAAACTGCTACCAGGATAAACATCGAAAGCACCAGGGCAAATCCCTGCTCATCTCTTTTTATTTTCAACTAACTCCACCCTTTCTTAAGGAGTCGTAATTTCATTTAAACGTGGATTAAAAGAACTGCTGAATTTATAATTAGAATTTTCTTCATTAAAAATTTCAGCTTCCATTTTTATCAGATCATTGCTGTAATCAAAGCTTAATGAGCTAAATTTAAAGTCACCAATTTTTCTTTTTGTTCCACTGTCAAGATCATAAAAATATAAATAATCCGTAGCAGTATTTTCTCTCCCAAAAGCTACTTTTTTAAGATTACCATCCTGGTCAAGATATTCTAAATATAATTTATCTCCATCCTGATAATTTTTATTGTCTGAATAGTTGGGATTAATAAAAGTTGCCTGTTTTGCATATTTACTGATCCAGCGATAAGTTAAATCCTGAGCCCGCTGGACTTCCAATCGGTTTTTGTTGTAATTCCAGGCTCTAACACTTCCAAAATAAGCATTATAAACTGCAACTGTAATAATTCCTACTATTGCAATGGTCAGCATCAGTTCAATTAAAGTAAAACCTTTTTCTTTCTTTAAAAACTTCATTTAACCACCATCCCGGAGCAGTGAACTTAAACTGAGATTATTTGCTCCATCATTCCAGCTGATAGTTACTTTAATATCTTTAACATCTTCAATTAATTCTGTGGCACTCACCTGTACTTCAATATTATAATCATCAACAAAAAAATCATATTTATCCGCTAAATTATTAATCGTATAACTGTCAGCTTCCGAATTTAAATTAGACCAGTTGTTTTTAGATTCACTTTTAAAGGTCTCCATTGTATCAGAAGCTATATCCATCGCCTGTGATCTAATTTCAGTCTGATGAACAAAACCAACACTGTTGGCAAAATAACCTAAAGCGGGAAAAATGGCAATTGTTAGGATTACTACAGCAGACATTGTTTCGACTAAACTATAACCAGCTGAGTTATTTAATAATTTTGAAAACATCTTTTATCAAGCGCCCTTTGTTAAAATTTAAATAAATAAGTTAAAATACCAGTTAATCAGAAATTTTCCAAAAAAGATCATAACCAGAGCTCCTGTACAGATAAATGGTCCAAATGGTATTCGAGACTTTCTTTCTATAATTCCTAATCCCATCAAGGAAAGCCCAATAACTGAACCGAGCAGTGAACCAATAAAGATTCCAGCCAGGGTATAGCTCCAGCCTAAAAAACCACCAAGAGCAGCGGCAAGTTTAACATCTCCCATTCCCATTCCACCTTTAAAGATTAAAGCTACAATTAAAAGTAAAAGAGGTGGAATAACAATTCCCAGTAGTGACTGATAAATAGTAATATAATCAAAAATAATTGCAGAAAATAAAGAAATCACTATTAAGGGATAAGTTATTTTATTAGGAATAATCATATACTGATAATCAATAAAAGCAACAGCGATTAAAGCTGATATTAATAGCAAATAAATGAATAACTGAACAGAAAAACCAAATTTTAGATAAGCTGCTAAAAAGAAAAAACCAGTCAAAAGCTCCACAATAGGATACTGTTTTGATATTTTTGTATTACAGTAGCGGCACTTACCTCCTGTTGAAAGGAAACTTAAGACTGGTATTAGGTCAATAACTTTTAATCTTGTTCCACAATTCGGGCAGTGAGAAGGTGGAGTAATAATCGATTTTCCTTCTGGTAGTCTGTAAATAACTACATTTAAAAAGCTACCTACTATTAGACCCAGTAATAAAAAATAAAAGATTATAATCATTACCACCTTTCTCTGTTATAATATAATTTTACTTTTTCAAATCAATAACTTAAAATTAAAATCATTTTATGGTGAAGTACTTGCAGTTGTAACACTATTCTCTGTAGTTTTATTAACCGCAGCATCACCTTTTTTAAATGAAGCTTTTAAGCTATCTGGATAATCTGCTCCATTTCCAATTACCTCAATTAGATAATTATCTGTGACAGCAGCAATATTATATTTCCACCTGTCTGAAAGGTTTTCGAGATATTGATTCAGATCGGTGTCAGTTAATAAAGTTGAAGCTGTTTTGTACTCACCAGTATGAACAGAAATATAACTATTTTTGTCGGTATAAATTAATTCTAAAGAGTTTTTTATAGATCCGATAGCAGTTTGAGCTTCGGTCAATCTTGCTTTGTCAGTTATACCACCTATTCTTGGGACAGCTATAGCTGCTAAAATGCCTAGAACTCCTATTACAACTAATAATTCAATTAAGGTGAAACCTTTGTCGGAAGTAGTTAATATTCTTTTTGTTTTGACCATAATTATTCCACCTTCACTAAATAAACGTATTAAATCATAGACATTAAACTAAAAAGAAAAACCAGTCAAAAAGCCCATAATAAAATAGAGGATATTTTTTTATTAGTTAGTATTTCTACTAATGGTTGGTAAATAATTACTAGTATAAAATCAACAAATTAAAATATTAAACACAATTACAATAAATGTAGGTGGATTAATGATATATTTATATATATAAATTATATATAGAACTCGAGGTTTTCGTGCACGGAGCTCTCTGTATCTCGTATTCCGGGCAGTGTCTTATGAGT
>NZ_QBLR01000414.1:0-2442 GCF_003070835.1 Halanaerobium sp.
CATCTTGCTTCTTCCATTGTTGCAAGAGTCAATTCTTCTATTTATGCCAATAATATTTCTTTAAAGAAAAATAAAGGAAAGGCCGTTATTTCTGCTGCCATGCCATTTAATATAGTTCCTTTAAAAGAGACTATAAGCAAAATAAGGGATGAAGAGGAGTTAAAGAATATTAAAATTTTAGTGGGAGGAAAAATATTTAATGAGAATCTTAAACTCTGGGAAAAAGTAGGTGCAGACGCCTGTGCTTTTGATAGTAAAGAAGCTCTTAGACAGGCTAATAAATGGTGGGAAGAAGTGGATGGTAAAAATGTTTGAGGATCTTTATTCTGATTTACCCTATCCAATAAATTGTTTTTTAAATCAAGTCAGTGATTATATAATAATTAATTTAGATAAAAAGCTAAATATTATAGGTTTCAATAAAAACTTTTTGGATATAACCCAACTTGAGAAAGAAGAAATTATAAAGTTAAAATTAAATGAAGTTTTCACTGGAGAAACTATAGGATATTCTGAATTAAAAAAAATAAAAAACTATAAAAGATTTGAGCTATCATTAACCAAAAAAATAAGCACTAGCTATTCGTATCTTAACTTTACCTGCTATATTTTTAGTTTAAAAGAAAATGGTTTTTATTTGTTTGGTCAAAAAAATAATCTAAAACAGGAAGATGTCATTAATAAAATTTCTAAACTCAATAATCAATTATCAAATGCAACTCGTGAATTAAACAAAAAAAATTTTCATCTACAAGAAGCTAATAAAAAAATTAAAGAGCTTGCAAGAACTGATGAACTCACAGGATTAAGCAATTACCGCCACTTTATTGAATATACTGACAGAGTTATTTCTTATTCACAAAGACATTTATTTCCTCTTTCTCTAATAATATGTGATTTTGATAAATTCAAAAATATTAATGATAGTTATGGTCATGATGTTGGGGATGAAGTCCTAAAAGCTTTTGGTCAACTTTTAATAGCAGAAAGCAGAAAGGGAGATATGGCTGCCAGAATTGGTGGTGAGGAATTTGCGATTGTTTTAAATGGGGCTTCATTAGAAAATGGAATAAATTATGCAGAGAGAATAAGAAAAAAGACAGTAAATTTAGAAGTACCATCACTGCCGCAAAAACTCACTGTAAGTATGGGGATTACTGAACTGAGAAATAGTGATGATTACAATACTTTTTTCAAAAGAGCTGATCTAGCCCTTTATAAGGCTAAAGAAAATGGTAGAAATCAGGTCTGTAGTCAGTAACAACTAACCTTTATTGTTAATTTTTCAATAAAAATAGCATTAATAAGGATTTGATTACTATCTTAAAACTTATTAGGAGTACAAATAAAAGTAAAATAATTATTTTATTGATGTTCATGATCATAATTCTGCTTTCTTCTAATGTAAAAAGCCAGACAATAAACGAAATGATCGACTTAATCGATAAACACGGAGCTATGATTTTTCTTATCAATCAAGAAAATGGTGAAATTATCTATGCTAATGAAGCTGCAGTTAATTTTTATAGCTATCCAGAAGAAGAGCTGCTTGCGATGAACATTTCAGATATTAATATTTTAAGTCCCGAAGAAATGGCTGAAAAAATAGAACTTGCTCGTTCTGAACAGCAGAACCATTTTGATTTTAAACATAGATTAGCTTCGGGAGAAATAAGAAATATAGAAGTGTATTCCTATCCAAATAATTTTAATGGGACACCTGTTCTTTTTTCTATTTTTAATGATGTTACTGCGAGAGTAAAAGCAGAAGCCAATAATAGAAGGATAAGAACCTATTTATATATTTCTTTTGGCCTGATTATTTTGATTTTATTGGTTTTTAGTATTCTGTTCTATAGAAAAAACAGGAAGCTGAAATCAACTAAAAATGAATTGGAAAATTTCAATAAACTTTATCAGACTTTTATAGATGCTAACGATAATCTAATTTATCTAAAAGATAATAAAATGAACTATTTATTTGTAAATGAAGCAGCTGCTGAATTTTATAATAAATCCAAAAAAGAAATAATCGGGAAGAATGATTATCAGATAAGCAATAGAGAATTTGCTAAATTTCGCAGATTAACTGATGACAAGGTTTACCATCAATTAATGGTTAGTAGTGAAAAGAAAAGAATAGTTGAAGAAGTTGAATGGAATGATAGAGTTTATAAGGTTACTAAATTCCCAGTAAAACTTTTAGATGGCAGTTATGGAGTGGGTGCATTTATTGGAGATATTACAGAACAATTTGAAAAAGAAAAGCAGATAAAATACCTTTTATATAGGGATAGTTTAACTGAGTTATATAATCGGCGTTTTTTTGAAGAAGAGATTAAACGACTGGATACCAAAAGGCAGCTCCCGATAAGCATTATTATGGCTGATGTCAATGGTTTAAAACTTATCAATGATAGCTTAGGCCACGAAAAGGGAGAT
>NZ_QBLR01000415.1:0-2441 GCF_003070835.1 Halanaerobium sp.
TTTATATAATTGTTAATAAATGTATATTGATAACTATTTTATTAGTGAACAAAAACACAATATAAATATAAAAAAACAGCTGCAGAGATTACTCCACAGCTGCTAATTTAAATTATCTATTTTTAAGCTACTAATTAATACTGATTCCGGCTTCAATTAAGAGCCAGTATTCTATACTATCCAGCAGTGCATCCCAGGAAGCCTGAATAATATTGGTCGAAACGCCAACAGTTGTCCAGGATTTTTCGAGGTCAGCAGTCTCAATTAAAACCCTTACCTTGGCTGCTGTACCATCATTACCGTTCAGCACCCTAACTTTGTAGTCAATTAATTTGGTTTCAGTTATTTCTGGATAAAAGGAAACTAAAGCCTTCCTAAAACAGTTATCCAGAGCATTAACCGGTCCATCACCATCAGCAGCAATATGAACCTTCTCTCCATTGACAGTCATTTTCACAACCGCCTCCGAGTAGGTTTCATTTTCTCTATTTACACTGTTGGTTCTGAAATCCTCAATCTCAAAGAAAGACCTGTAATCTTTAAATTCTCTGAAAGCTAAAAGAATCAGAGAAGCCTCTGCTCCTTCAAACTGATAGCCCTGGTTTTCCAGAGTTTTAACTTTTTTGATCAGCTTTTTGATCATCTGATCAGAGAAATCTTCCAGATTAAAGCCAATTTCCTTTAATTTGTAGCGGAGATTTGATTTACCTGCCAGCTCCGAGACCAAGACCCGGCGCTCATTCCCAACCAGCTCCGGCTCAATATGCTCGTAGGTATGTGGGTTCTTACGAACCGCACTGACATGGATTCCCCCTTTATGGGTAAAGGCACTTTTCCCAACATAGGGCTTATTATTAATTGGAATCAGATTGGCAGTTTCGGTAACAAAGAAATATAATGGCTTTAGATGTTTAAGCTGCTGATCTGAAACAACCTTTTCTCCGTACTTTAACTGCAGAGCGGGAATTACACTGCATAAATCTGCATTCCCACAGCGCTCACCCAGGCCGCCAACTGTACCCTGAACCTGAACTGCTCCTTCTTCATAAGCAGCCAGCGAATTGGCTACAGCCAGATTGCCGTCATTGTGGGCATGGATACCAAGAGGAGTTTTACACTCTGCTTTAACCTCCTGCATAATTTTTGTTACCTGAGAAGGAAGCATCCCACCATTGGTATCACATAAAATTACGAGTTCAGCTCCAGCCTCAGCAGCTGCCTTTAATGTTTTTAAAGCATAATCTGGATTGGCAACATAGCCATCAAAGAAATGCTCAGCATCAAAGAAAACTTTTAAACCCTCTGACTTTAAAAATGAAACTGTATCCTTGATCATCTCTATATTTTCTGCCAGAGGAATCTGCAGAGCATCTGTAACATGAAGATCCCAGCTTTTAGCAAAAATCGTTACATAGTCAACCCCGGCCTCAACCAGTTTTAAAATATTTGGATCTTCGGCAGCTTTAACATTTGCCCTTCTGGTTGAGCTGAAGGCGGTTATCTCCGCGTGATCCAAGTCCATATTCTGAACTTCCCTAAAATAAGCTTCATCTTTGGGATTGGATCCCGGCCAGCCACCTTCAATAAAATCGATACCAAAGCGGTCTAACTGTCTGGTGATTCTCAGCTTATCATCGAGTGATAAAGAAATTCCTTCTCCCTGTGAACCATCTCTTAAAGTTGTATCATAAATTGTTAATCCCACTAGTCATCACTACTCACCTTCCTCTTTGCTTTTGAGATTTTGAACCAGATAATCCCCAACTTCATCTGTACTTAAGTCTCCACCCTGATCGGCAGTAACCATATTATTCTCTAAAGCATCTTTAACAGCCTCTTCTACCTTTGGAGTCAGATTACCATAGCCGAGCTCTCTCAGCATCATGCCGGCTGCTAAAACAGCTGCCAGTGGATTGGCTATATTCTGACCGGCAATATCAGGTGCACTTCCGTGAACAGGTTCAAACATTGAGATACTGTCTGGATTAATATTACCAGAAACAGCCATTCCCATTCCCCCCTGAATTTCTGCACCAAGGTCAGTAATAATATCACCAAAAATATTGCAGGTTACAATCACATCAAAAATTTCTGGATTGCGGACCATCTTCATTGTAATCGCATCAACCAAAAAGTGATTCTGCTCCACATCAGGAAAATTTTTACCCATTTCTTTAAAGGAGCGCTGCCACAAGTTGTGAGCATAGGTTAAAACATTGCTTTTATCACAGACAGTTAATTTAGGCTCTCTCCCAAATTTCTGAGCGTATTCAAAGGCATATTTAATTACCCGATCCACACCTTTACGAGTCGAAATCATTTCCTGAGTTGCTACTTCATCAGGGGTATCCTTCTTTAAGAAGCCGCCGATACCGGCATAAATACCCTCAGTATTTTCTCTTACTACAGTAAAGTCAATATCCTTAATTCCCTTACCTTTA
>NZ_QBLR01000045.1:0-20806 GCF_003070835.1 Halanaerobium sp.
AAATCAAGTTGTATCCAACTATATATCATTTTTATTCAGAAAAAGAAATAATTTCTTTTTGTGATATTTTACTCAGCTGAATTAGCAAATAAAAGATTGAAATTCGATAAACTGTATATTTTTAGATTATTCCCACTGTAATATTCCTTAGTTGAAAGAACCCTTCTGACAAAATTATCTGTTTCCGAAAATGGTAACTTTTCTTTTAAATTAGCACTCCAACCATTATTTAGCCATTTCCTAACATTACTTTCGCCAGCATTATAAGCAGCAATAGTTTTGATAAGATCCTGATTAAATTTTTGATAGAGATAGGCAAAATACCAGCTGCCAAATTTAATATTCAAATCCGGATTATCTAAATCTTCTAAACTAAAATTTTCATAACCCAGTTCTTCTGCAATCCAGTGAGCTGTAGCTGGCATCAGCTGCATTAAACCAACTGCCCCTCTTGGAGAAATTGAGTATTTATCAAATCTGCTTTCAACATAAATAATTGCTGCCAGCAGTTCTGGTTCTAAAGAAAATTTTTCAGCATATTTATCAATTTCCTCCTGATATCTAACCGGCTCTAAATTTCTTCTAATTGTCCAGAGATCGAAATTATTATTTGCAGCAGTAAAAAATATGATTGATAAAAGAAAAAATATAATTATCTTAGTTAAGTATTTGCTCTCCAACTGTATTAATCCTCCTCAATTTATGCCCTATTTTTCTCAGCCAGAGAGTGAATAATCATTTCTGCGGTTGCCAGATTGGTAGCCAGGGGTATTTCATGAACATCACAGAGTCTTAAAAGAGCACTTACATCGGGCTCATGGGGCTGTGCAGTTAGAGGGTCTCTTAAGAAAATAACCCCGTCTAGTCGGTCTTTAGCAATTTCTGCTCCGATCATCTGGTCTCCTCCGATCGGTCCAGAGGCCATTCTTTCTACATCCAGACCGGTCTCATCAATTAAACGCTGACCTGTAGTACCGGTAGCAATTAAGCGCATTTTTGCCAGAACTTCTCGGTGTTTTTTTGCAAATACAATCATATCTTCTTTTTTCTCATCATGAGCGATTAAGGCAATTCTAATCAATTTAACATCTACTCCCTTCAATACTTTCTCCCAGTATAGATCAATTTTATTTTTCAAATCTGCTATTGTTGAATTATTTTCAATTACCACATCTGCTTTTTCTTCTTTTTCAGCAAGCGGCATCTGAGCCTTGATTCTATTTAAAGCTTCCTCACGGCTGAAATCATTTCTGCTTTTCAATCTTTTGATCTGATTATCCTCTGAACTGGAAATAACCCAGATTTGATCACAAAATCGATCCAGGCCTACTTCATATAATAGTGGTGCCATAAAAACAACTATTTCATCATTTTTTAGATATTGATGAGCCTGCTCTTTCATCTCATAAATTATCAGTGGGTGAAGAAGAGATTCTAATTTTTTTCTTTTGGCAGGATCAGAAAAAACAATCTCTCCCAATTTGTCACGATCAAATTCTCTATCTTTTCTTAAAATATTATCTCCAAATTCATCAACAACCAGCTTCCAGCCCTTTTCTCCTCTGCGGCTGATCTGATGAGAAATCTGATCTGCATCAATGATTCTGGCTCCTTTTTCTTTTAAATATTCAGCAGCTGTAGATTTCCCAGTTGCTATTCCACCTGTTAAACCAATAATCATAATTATCCCCTTTCTCTATTTTTGACATTGAGGACAAAAATATGTTGAGCGTCCACTAACCTTTATTTTTTCTATAATCGTTCCACAGCTGTAACATTCTTCTCCCTGACGCTGGTGAACTCTTAATTCTTCCTGAAATGATCCTTTTTCGCCAAAGGCATTAACATAATCACTAAAAGAAGTCCCTCCATAAATGATACCCTTCTGCAGAATTTCCCGCATGTTATGATAGATTTTTTCTTTTTCAGACTCAGTTAAGGTATCTGCTGTTCGATCAGGTCTGATTCCCGAGCGAAAAAGAATTTCGTCTGCATAAATATTACCGATTCCAGCTACAAAATGCTGATTTAAAAGCAAAGACTTAATAATTGCTCTTCGCCCTTCAAATAACTTTTTAAAATCATCCACACTTAGGTTGTTGCTTAATGGCTCCGGCCCCAATTTGGACAAACCACCAGCCTGTTCAGGCTGGTTTTTATCGATTAAATAAACCCGACCAAATTTACGTATATTATTAAATCGAATTTCCTGCCCGTCATTGAGGCTAAAAATTACATGAGTATGTTTATCTCTAAATTCTTTAACCTCTTTAACCAGCAGTTTTCCGGTCATCCTAAGGTGAATTACCATATTTTTATTATTATTTAATTCAAAAATAATATATTTACCTCTGCGGTTAACAGCTTCAATTTTTGAACCAATTAATTCTTCTTTAAACGCAGAAATATTTCCTTTCGGAAAGGCAATCATCTTTTCTTCTCTAATCTCTACCCCGGTAACAATCTTCTCCTCTACAAGAGGTCTTAAACCCTTAACAACTGTTTCCACTTCCGGCAGCTCAGGCATCTTTCCCCACCTCATAATCTTTCTTATCTCTCCAGTTTTTTCCTGTCTGAAGATCTACAAGAAGTGGTACATCAAGTTCAGCGGTGTTTTCCATTTTATCTTTAATCAACTTTGCTGCTTTCTCTAAATCAGATTCTGCCACTTCAAATACCAGTTCATCATGAACCTGAAGCAGGATATTTAAATCCAGCTCTTCGTCTTTAAGAGCATTATAAACATCGATCATTGATTTTTTCATAATATCGGCAGCGGTCCCCTGAACTGGAGTATTAATTGCTGTTCTTTCGGCAAAAGAGCGCCGGTGATAATTACTGCTGTTAATTTCCGGTATATAGCGGCGGCGACCAAACATCGTCTCTGCATAACCACATTCCTTAACCTGCTTAATTGTTTGATCCATATATTCTTTAACTCCGGAAAAGCGTTCAAAATACTTATCAATATAATCCTGAGCTTCTTCGACTGGGATATCAAGATCCTGACTTAAACCATAAGAACTCATCCCATAAGCAATACCAAAGTTAATTACCTTGGCATGGCGGCGGAGATTTGGAGATACTTCTTCCGGCTCAACTTCAAAAACCTCACTTGCTGTTTCTGTATGGATATCTGCTCCACTGTTAAAAGCTTCTTTAAGTTTTTGATCTCCACTCAAATGAGCAAAAACTCTAAGCTCAATCTGCGAATAATCCACTGCCAGCAGCAGCATGTCTTCCTCAGAAGGGATAAAAGCTTTCCGAATCTCTCTTCCTTCTTTAGTTCTAATAGGAATATTCTGCAGGTTTGGATCTGTGCTGCTCAAACGCCCGGTTGCTGTTACCATCTGATTGAAAGAGGTATGGATTTTACCTGTCTCTTTATTAACCAGAGGTGGAAGAGAGTCAATATAGGTTGACTTTAACTTAGCTAATTCTCTGTACTCAGATATCAAAGGAATAATCTCATGTTTACCTTCCAATTTTTCTAAAACACTGGCATTAGTTGAATAACCTGTTTTAGTTCTTTTAATTACAGGCAAACCTAACTTTTCAAATAAAATTTCTCCGAGCTGTTTGGGAGAATTCAGATTAAATTCCTCACCAGCCAGCTGATGTGCTTTTTCAGTTATTATATCCAATCTTTTCCCCAGGCGCTCTGAGAGACTATCAAGCCATTCCTTATCAACTTTAACACCATTAGCTTCCATCCTGGCCAGAACCTTAATTAAAGGAAGTTCAATTTCCTGATATAATTTAAGTAACTCATCCTTTTCTAACTTTGGCAGCAGCTTAGCTTTTAATTCAAAGAGCTTAGAAATTTCAATAAGCAGCTTATCTTTGCTTTTAATTTCATCAAAACTAATTGTTAACTCCCTGCTTAATACATCTTCCAGCTCAGGTAAAGAGGAAGATGGCTGGAGTAAATAAAATGCCAGCAGAGGTTCAAAACCGATGTTTATTATTTCTATCCCCTGTTTTAGCAGAGCAAGAGAAGCCTTTTTAGCATCAATCATCAGCTTTGCAATATCTTCTGCTAAAAAAATCTCTTTTATTTCTTTGGGGATTTTTTTGTCTTCAGGTTGATAGGAATAAATTTGACTTTCAGCTTCCAGACTGAAAATAAAAGCTTCAATTTCTCCCTGAATCGCTTTAGTACCCTCTTTTAATTTAACTGCCGCAGCAATTTCGCCAGCTGCAGTTGCCTTTTCTTTTAGTTGTTCTAATCCCTTCTGATCCAAATCAACTACCTCTAAATCTTTAAAATCCATTTCCTCTTTAAAGTCAAAACGATCAAGCAGGGAGGTAAAGCCCAGTCTTTCAAACTGTTCTGCCGCTTCCTGATCATCATATAAATCAAGACGGCATTCATCAAAATCAATTTCTACCGGAACATCGCGTTTAATCTTACCAAGACGATAACTCATTCTGGCCTGTTCAGTGTATTTTCTTAAATTTTCTTTTCTTTTTTTACCAGAAACCTTATCTATATTGGCTAAAATTTCTTCCATTGAGCCAAATTCTTTAAGTAATTTTAAAGCTGTCTTCTTACCAATTCCAGGGACACCTGGAATATTATCAGAGCTGTCACCCATTAGACCTTTACGGTCAATAAGTTTCTCCGGCGGCAGTTCATATTTTTCCATTACTTTATCTAAATCAAATTTCACCAGATCAGAGATTCCTTTGCGGGTATATAATATATTTATATTTTCTGAAACCAGCTGCAGAGCATCCCTGTCACCTGTAACAATATAAACCATATAACCTTCTTCTGCTGCCTTTTTGGAAAGAGTTCCCAGCAGATCATCCGCTTCATAACCTTCTTTTGCCAGCATAGGTATTTTTAATTTTTCTATAGTCTGCTGCAGAAGTGGAATTTGAGGAACAAGCTCCTCCGGCATCTTTTTCCTACCTGCTTTATAATCTTCATATTCTTCATGTCTAAAAGTAGGTGCTTTTTTATCAAAAGTAATAATCATCCGGTCTGGATTCCATTCATCTGTTAGGCTAAAGAGCATCCTTACAAAGCCAAAGACTGCATTTGTATATTCTCCCTCATCATTGGTTAAAAGGGGTAGTGCATAAAAAGCACGGTGGGTTAAGCTGTGTCCATCTAATAAAAAAAGCGTCTTCTTCTCCTTATTTTCCTTATTTGACAAAAAAATCATCTCCCATTAAAACATCTATTTAATTATTTTAGTATCTTAGCGTCTTTTATTGTTTTTAGCTGCTGGCAAATGAACAATAAACTTTGTTCCTTTTCCAATTTCACTTTCAACATCAATATCCCCATTATAACTTTCAACAATCTGCTGGGCTATAGCTAAACCAAGTCCAGAACCTTCATTATCTTTCCTGGTCCGTGATTTATCTGCCTGATAAAAGCGGTCAAAAACAAAAGGTAAATCCTCAGTTGAAATTCCAGGCCCATCATCTGCTATAGAAAAATAAAAGTCGTTTGTGTCAATTTTATCAATTCTGATCTCAATTTCACCTTTCTGAGAAGTGAACTTTATAGCATTATCCAGAAAAATCCTAAGCAGCTGTTTGAAAAGATTCTGATCACCAAAAAATTTTATTTCTGCTTCTTCAATAAATTTTAGTTTAATATTTTTTTCCATCAGTTCAAATTCTTTGATTATTTCTTTTATCAGTTCATTAAAATTAAACAGCTCCTCTTCTTTTTTTAACTCACTATCATCACCACGAGCTAAAAGTAAAAGATTTTCCATCAGCTGTTTCATATTGACAGTCTCTTTTTTAATGGCTTCTATTGCTTCATCCCTAACATCTTCTTTTTCTTTACCCCAGCGATCAAGCAGATCAACATAACCTTTGATCACAGAAATTGGAGTCCTTAATTCGTGAGATGCATCAGAAACAAACTGTTTCTGCCTTTTAAAAGATTTCTCCAGACGATCAAGCATTGAATTAAAAGTTAGTGCCAGTTTTTTTAATTCATCATCAGGACCGCTAACTTCAAGTCTTCTCCCTAAATCACTGGAACTGATTTCTCTTGCTGTTTCAGTGACTTTATTGATCGGTGAAAGCATCTTTTTGGTAGTAAAATAACCTAAAAAGACAGAAATTAGAGCTCCGATTCCAGCAGCAATAGTTAAAACTATAATAAGAAAATCAAGAAAGTTTTTTTCAAATGTAATATCTCTAACAACCTGAAGATAGCCCCGAGAAAAAACAAAATTATTCATCGGGATGGTTTTAACTACAAGTATTTTTGAACCAGAGCGGAATTCTTCAATTTCAACCCCAATTGGGATATCCATCTCTTCTAAATACTTAGATTGCGCATTAACTTTTCCGTCTTTATCGAGCACCCGAAAAAAAATATTTTCCTCACTACGGCTTATCTGCTGCAGAAGATCTGTGTCAAAAAAATTAACCGGATCACCGATTCTTGAAAATTGTGAGAGCACAAGTTCAGTTGTATTATTGATACTCTTTTTTATATTGTCATCAATAAAACTGGATAGGAAAAAATAAATCGAAAGATTAATTAAAAATATAAGCATCATAAACATAAAAGCATAAAGAATCGTAATTTTCCAGGAGATTTTGCTTTTTTTATTAAAAAAATCAAACATTTTTATCTGACCTCAACACATAGCCTACTCCTCGAACTGTATGTATTAATTTCTGATCATAAGGATCATCTATTTTACTCCTTAAATAACGGATATAAACATCAACAATATTAGTTTCTCCTGTATAATCATAGCCCCAGACATTGTTCAAAAGTTTGTCTCTGCTTACAACAATACCTTCATTTTGAATTAAGTAAACCAAAAGATCATATTCTTTTTTAGTTAATTCTATCTCTTCTCCAGCTCTTTTAACTATATGAGCATCTAAATTAACTTCTACGTCAGCAGTTTTCAGCACATTATCAGATTCAACATTACCCTCATCTCTTCTTAAATGAGCTCTAATTCTGGCCAGTAATTCCTCAATTTCAAAGGGTTTTGTTAAATAGTCATCTGCTCCTATATCAAGGCCTTCAACTTTATTTTCTAGCTCAGACTTGGCAGTTAGCATAATTATTGGAATATCAGAAAAATCCCTGATCCGACTGCAGACTTCAAAGCCATCAAGACCGGGCAGCATAATATCCAGCAATAAAAGATCATATTCATCTTCTTTTAAAGCATTAATTCCGTCATAACCATTATCAAATTTTTTAACCTGATAACCTTCATGCTCAAGTTCCAGTTCTACAAAGCGAGCAATCTGAACATCATCTTCAATCAACAGTATCTTTTTCTGCAATTTTCTCACCCCTCTTATTATATCAATAATTCAATAAAATTTAAAATTAATATCAGTCATATTTTTAATTTATTAAATCCCGGACCTGCTAAAGCCCGGGATTTCCTTAAAAAGTTCAATTGAGATTAATTTTTTTAAACATCGTTTGGTTTTTCACCAATTCGGCCAAATATAATCTTACTCTGTCCATTTCTAATCACTTTAAACATTATCTTATCTCCAACTTCTTTATTCTTAATTAATTCACTGACATCAGAAGTTGATTTAACCACTTTTTGATCTATTTCTTTAATTATATCGTAAGCTTTTAAGCCAGCTTTTTCAGCAGGACTATCCTTATATACTTCTATAACAACCACACCATTTTGATTATCTAATGAGAAATATTCCTGCATTTCTTTGGTTATATCACTAAATACAATTCCCAGCCATGGCCTCGATACTTCACCAGTTCTCTGAAGCTCTTTAACTATACTTTTAATCTCATTGATTGGAATTGCAAAACCAATTCCCTGACCCGCTCTTGAGACTGCTGTATTGATACCAATTACCTCACCCTGATTATTTAGCAGTGGCCCACCACTATTACCAGGGTTAATGGCTGCATCAAGCTGAATTAAATTCTGATAGGTTCTAACCTGTCGGTCATCAGTCGGGATTTGGATTGGTCTTCCTAGAGCACTAATTACTCCCACTGTAACAGTGTGTTCAAAACCTAAAGGGTTACCGATAGCAATTGCCCAGTCTCCAGGACGAATCTTACTCGAATCTCCCATTTTTAAGGGGGTAAGTTCTTGCTTCAGACTTTCAGTATCTATTTTTAAAACTGCCAGATCAAGACTGAAATCTGACCAGGCTACTTTGGCTGGAACCGGATCTTCAACACCATTAATTGAAACTTCTATCTTATCAGCACCATCTATTACATGCTGATTGGTTACTATATAACCATCCTTAGAAACTATAAAACCTGATCCGAAGCCCTGTCTTTCCCGAGGTTGTTCTTCTGGCATCTGAAACTGATCCCCAAAAAAGAATCTAAAATATGGATCATTAAACATTTCAGGTATCTGCTGACTACCAGAAGTTTTTACAGTTGATGTTACTTTTACAACACCATTATCCACTTTTTCGGCAATATCTGCAAAATGATTTGTCTGATAAATACTCTGAGACTGCTGCTCCTGGGCAAATACTGCAGGTGCTGCAGTTATTATTAAAGAAATTACAATTAATGCTAATAATGTTTTCTGAAATAAAGCTCTCTTTTTTTTCAATCTAAACACCATCCTTTAATAAATTTTTAAAAACAGTAAAAACAATTTTGAAGACCGGCCATTTTACAGACCGGATAAAATGTTTTTGGAGGGAATTTCAATCTGCTTTTAGTTTTAGCTTGAGTTTTCACTGTTTTATTCAACTTACAATTATAATATAGCAGAGAGAAATTAAAGAATAATTAAGCAAAAATTAAATTTAGATTAAATTATTTTTTTGCCTGATTCTTTACTTTGTTCATTTCTTTTTCTATCTCTTCCTGATCACCTAAATAATATTTATCTTTAACATTCATTTCCTGATCAAATTCATAAACTAAGGGTCTGCCTGTCGGAATATTTACTGAGGGTATTTCCTCATTAGAAATACCATCTAAATGCTTTACTAAGGCTCTTAAACTGTTACCGTGAGCAGAGATAATTATTTTCTTACCCTCTTTCATTTTTGGAACAATTTCATTTTCCCAGTAAGGCATAACTCGATCAATTGTCATCTTGAGACTTTCTGCAGTTGGGAGCTCATCATTACCCAGTTCAGCATATTTTGCTTCATGACCGGGATAACGCTCATCATCTTTATCTAATTCAGGTGGTGGGGTGTCAAAACTGCGGCGCCAGATATGAACCTGTTCTGCCCCTTCTTTTTCAGCTGTTTCTGCTTTATTCAGCCCCTGAAGAGCACCATAATGACGTTCATTTAACTTCCATGATTTAATTACCGGTATCCAGTGTAAATCCATAATATCTAAAATAATATTTAAAGTTTTGGTAGCTCTCTTCAAATAGGAAGTATAGGCCAGGTCAAAAGTAAAGCCTTCTTCTTTTAATAAACGACCTGCTTCTTCTGCCTCTTTAACTCCCTGCTCACTTAAATCAACATCTGTCCAGCCAGTAAACTTATTGGCAAGATTCCATTCGCTTTCCCCGTGACGAACCAGTACAATTTTCATCAAACCACCCTTTCTAATTTTAATTCAATTTATTTGTGTCTTTATTATTTCTAAACTTAATTATAACACTTAGAGCAGATAAATATATTAATTAATTTACAAATTAAACATCAACAAAGCTGGTCCTAATCTCCCATTCTAAGCCCAGTTCTGCTGCCAGCAGCTCTTTATATTTTTCAAGCTGCTCCGAATCCCGATAACTCCCGCTCTTATAATCAATTATTTTAATTTTTTTCTCTTCCCTGTCTACAAGCAGTCTGTCGATGCGATAGTGCTTTTCTCCAGCTTCGATTTTTTCTTTTAATAAATACTCATTAAAAACCTGATATTCTTCAGAAAAAATTTCTGGATTGGCTGCAATAAATTCATCAGCTTTTATTATTACAGCGCTAATTTCTTCTTTCCCCAGCAGATTTCCATATTTACTTTTCAGCAGCCTGCGGGCAGAAAACTTTTCAGCTTCATTATTATACTTAATATTCTCCAAATAATAGTGGAGAGCAAGCCCCCTCAATTTTTGAGCTGAAAGTTTCAAACTGCTGCTCTGCTTTTTAAAATAAGCATATTTTTCTTCATCTTTTTTACTTACGGGCTCACATTTTTTCTGTTTTAGATATTTATTGAGGGGATTCAGATTTGGCTTTTCGCTTAGCCGATCAGCTTCTATCTGCAGCGGCTGACCGGCTGATTCTACTTCTAAAATTTCAATTAAATTTTCTCCTTCAACTGCATTTAAAAGCATCTTTTCATAATAATCATAACTGCTGCCGGCCCACATTAAATCCTGATCTGGTTTTATTTTGCGCGGAGCTTCTAGATATAAGTGCAGATCCTTTTCTGCCCGGCTCAGGGCAACATAGAGGTTATTAATCTCTTCCATTTCTGCTTTTTCTTCAGCCTTTTCCTTAAAATCATAATCAAGCCAGTCCAAAACAGCAAGATACTGATCCTGAATAAATAAATAATCATCCAGCTCTTCATAATTCTGATCAAAATCAAGATAAAAATTGATTCCACCACTGCTCATTCCACTCCGGCGGCCGGGATTCCAGTAGTAATACTCTACCGGCAGAGAAAGCCCCTTTGACTGGTGGATTGTCATTAAGCTGACTGCATCTTTATTTTCTACCTTCTGCTGTTTTAATTCCTCACTATCTTTATTTTCAGCCAGATAATTAAGCAGCTCCTTTAAAGAAGAAAAGGAGTTTAAAATTTTAAAAAATGAATAGAGATTTTTTAAGCTGAGGCTGTTATCTGCTGCCAGTCCAAGCAGCTCAGTTTTTTGATAAAGATAATTTATAATTTCCTGATAGTCTCCATCAATTAGTTTCTTAATTTTTTTGAAAGTATTGATTAAATTATTTATTTTGCTTTCCGACAGCTGCTCAGCCCCTGCCTGCTGCAGCTTAAACTCTTCTTCGAGCTCAATTTTTTGACTTGAGCTGAAATAGCCCCTTAAAAGCTGCTGCCCTTTTAGAATAAATTTTAAACTCTGATTGTCAATTCTGACCAGATCACTGCGCAGAAATTTAAGCAGTGAGTAGAAGTCCCTGTAGGCTGCAAAATACAAAAAATTATAAGCGGCTTTAGGTAAAGCTGCATCCAGAAGAGAATTTCTGTTTTCTAAAATGTAGGGTACCCCCTCTTTTTCGAGGCTTTCTGCAATTTTATTTAATTCATTTGAGGTCCGGGCCAGCACACTGACCTGTCCGTAATCAGCAGCATATTTTGCTTTGATATCTGCTGCTATCTCAGCCGAAAGGTCTTCTTTGATTTTGCTGTTTAATTCTTCTATCTGCTGCTGTTTTTCTTCTCCCAGTCCCGCAAATTTTTTGGTATCTGTATTGTAATAAGCTGAACTGCCGCCATAAATTACTTCTGTTAAACCTGGGTCCGTAGAATTAGCTTCAACCGGGTGATATTCCCAGTCAACTTCTGACTGCTCAAAAAAGTCATTTAAAAGCTTAATTATATTCTGATCACTGCGGTAACAGCGCTCAAGCCTTTCTGTTTCAGCCTCAATAATTTCTTCCAGGGAGGCAAATAACTTCTTTTCTCCACCCCGCCAGCCGTAAATGGACTGCTTTTCATCTCCCACGGCAATAAAATCACTGGCTTTTTTTATCAGCGGCCTTAAAATTTTCCACTGCAGAATACTGGTGTCCTGAAACTCATCAATAAAAAGCGCCTTATATTCTCCTCCTAAGAGGTCCAGCAGATAATCGCTTGCCTCTCCTTCTTCAATCAGCCCAATTTCTTCAGCATTTAAATACTTAAAAGTATAATTGCTGATATCAGAATGGGTAAATTTGCCGGTCTTAAATTTCAGCTCTTCGTAAATATCTAAAACCAGACTGGCAAAATTGATAATTTCTTTTTCAGCCGGAATCACTTCCTGATTGAAAACTGCTGCAGCCAGTTTTTCTCTAAATAGTTGATATTCATACTCTAATTTTTCTTTTAAATCTGCTGTTTTTTTAGCCCTTAATTTATTACCACTCCAGTAGCTGTTATTTAGTAAATAATTTCTCCTCTGGTAGAGAAAATCCTTTTTTTGCTGATTTGAATTAAGTTCAGGGTACTGTTCAAAAAAAGGTCGCCCATCTTTGACAAAATAGGAGGAAGAAAATTCTTCTCCGCGCAGTTTAGCAACTTCTTTTAGAGTCTGATAGCTCTCTTCAAACAAATCACAAATCTCTGCCTGAGGCAGCTTTTCCTTTGCTTTTAATTCGGATGATTCTAAGAGGATAAATTTCCAGGCATTATCAACAATATCTTTGATAAATTTAAGATATGGCTCCAGATCCCGGGCGCTGTTGGCCTCCAAAAAACTCTGCATACTCTGATAATAGTCCTGATTATTTAATATTGTTTTCAATAAATCTTCAATAAGCTCCTGATTCTGACTGTCGTCGATAATCTGATAATTATAAAGAGAGAGATAGGGTGCAATCCCTCTGCTGAAAATTTGATTGGTAAAAGCATCAATTGTAAATATTTTGATATCCTCATCGTTTAAAATCATTTTATGATAGATTTTTTCTAATTTTTCGGGCTCAACTTCAAGCTCCGGATAAATCTGTTTAAGTGAACTGATGATATTATTCTTTTCAGGGCCCTGATTAATTATCTCCCGCAGATGTTTAAGAATTCGATTTTTAATTTCTGCAGTTGCTTTTTTGGTAAAGGTCATTACAATAATTTCCGAAAAATCTATATCTTTTAAAAGTGCAGCCAGATATTCCAGAGAGAGTCTGTAGGTTTTACCTGTCCCGGCACTGGCTTTAATTACTTTCTTCATTAGTCAATACCTCCACTCTGCAAATATCTTGATAAGGACAGCGCTGACAGCGAGATTTATAAATCCGCTCATATTCTCCAGCTGCAAAAAGCAGCTCTGTCAATTCCTCAAGCTCTGCACCCAGGCTGTTTTCTTTTTCCACTTTATTATATGAGTGTTCAAAAGCCTGATCAAAGACATTATAGATTGCCTTTCTGCTCTCAGCCGGCAGCTGATCCTGATAATTCTGGCGCAGCATCAGGGAATAAAAGTCCAGTTGTTTGCGGTCTCCACTGCCTGTTTTAAAGTCAACAATAAAGTATTCAGCCTGATTTAATATAAGCAGATCTATTCTGCCGGAAAGATAAAATTCCGTCTTTTGAGCTGTAAAATATCGCTGCCGCTGATAATTCCATTCCGGCCATTCAACCAGTATGTCCTGGTAGTCTTCCGGCAGATATTTCTGCAGCAGTTCGGCAAAATAAATAAATGATTTTTCCAGGCTTTTGAAAATAATCTGTTGATAATAATTTAAATAATCCCGATCAATTTTTAATTTGTTAGCTTCCATGGCTTTCCTGATAATCTTTTTTCTGCTCGCTGCTGGAATCTCTCGGGGGGCAAGCTTCTCATCTCTGGCATAAATTATCAGTTCTCCAAAAATCTCATGGGTTAAAATTCCAAGGGCCATTAAAGACAGTGAGGACTTAATTTCTAAAGAAGTATCAAGTCGGGCCAGCTGTTCTAAATAAAAGCGGTGGTAGCAGTCTTTTAAAGCTTTATATTTATAATAGCTGAAATTAAAACCGCTGCCGAAATCATTATTTTCCAGCTGCAGATTTTGATTAAAATCAGCTGTTCTATTGACTTTTAAATCCAGCTCAGTTTGGTAATTAAATAAATTATTCAAAATTTCTTTTTCACTTAAATTATTAATTTTACTTTCTTGATAGTCCAGGCCGTATTCTAAGGCAAGCTCTTCTAAAATAACGGCAGGTGAAATATTCTGCTCTTCATTCTCTACTGTATAAACAATACTCTGCTCTGCATTTAAAATATGGCGCAGAAACTTATACTTTTTTAGGAGCTGATTTTTGTGTTTTAAAAGCAGTCCATTATTTTTCAGCTGTTTTTCACTCAAAAAATAGAGGCCATCATTTTTTTGAGCAAAATTATCGTGGATCAAATTATTTACTAAAAGCTTTTTGCGCTTAGTTTGTGGAGCTTTCTCCAGACTTAAAAGATCAGCTGCCTCATCGTTTTTGCTGAGTCTAATAGATTTAAAATTTAAGTGATTTAAAAATAGTGAAAAAAGACCTGCACCCTGATCAGAATAATAATCCTTCCAGCTAGTTACTATTCCCAGTTCTTCGATACTTTTTAGCTCCAGCAGGCTGTCATTAAATTTCTCTGCTGTTTCTTTAGCTTCTTTTTCCAGAGCAAAATCTGAGATTTTTGTGAGCAGTTCACTTAAGTCGGATATGTTTTTGATTTTTCTCAACTTTTTAAGAAAATTATAAAGGGGTTTTAAAAGAGGAAGCTCTGCTTCTAGCAGCTCTAAATCAAGATAATAATAATCCTGACGCAGCAGCTCTTCAATTTTTTGCAGATCCGCCGCCTTTAACCCAAGCCAATCCTTAAATAGGCTCTGTGTAGATAAATCATAGAGTTCTTTTAAGACGATCAAGATTTGCGAACTGCCTTTTCCCTCTTGGTAAAGCTGATAGAGAGAATCCAGCAGCTTATAAATATCAGTTTCACTTAGACTCTGATAGGAATTAAGATTTAACTGATCACTTAATATCTCAGCAGACTCGACTTCTCTGCCTGCATCCAGCAGTTGAACATTCTCAGCAGAATTTTCTTTTTCATTTAAAAGAGCAGCCAGACTTTTAAGTTTAGAATTCGTTTTTCTAATCTCAATCTTATTTGTCTTTGCTGGCAGAGTCAGCTCTTTAATTTCTAATGTTTCCTGATTAAAATCCTCTTTTTCAAGCTGTAAGTGAAGCACAACTTCAAATTCCTGAGCAAGCTTCCACAGCAGTTCTTTAAAATAGGGACAAAAATCCATGATATTAAATAAGTTTATCTTTTTAAACTCACTTAAAAACTGCAGATTTAAATTCTTCTCTTCCCTGAGCAGCAGCTGGTCGACAAAACCAAGCTCCTTTAAACGTTTTTGATATCTTACTCTAATACTTTTGAGCCTTTCCACTCTCTCCTGCTGCCAGTCAGCCAGGCCTTCAATCTGAGCCAGCTGGTAATCCTGCAGCAGCTTAAAATAAGCAAAAAAACGGGCTGAAAACTGATAAATATCCTGGTAACTCTCCAGCCGAAGCTCTTTTTTTTCTTCTTTAGTTAAAACCGAGTATAAAAGCAGGGGAAGTTTTTCTTCCCTGAGCAGAATCTGCTCACTGCTAAAAAGCCGCTCTTTAAATTCTTTTAAGCTGAAAAACTGGCTCTGCTGGCTGAGAGGCTGAGGCTGATAATATTTTAAGGCTTCTTTTAAATCATTATAATTCTCAAAAATATAAACTTCTGGCTCTTCAGAAATTATCTCTTCAAATAAGTTCTGCTGATAACTATAATATTTAAAGTATAAATAATCTTTTAATTCCATAGTTTTCATCCTTCACTTAGATTTTAATTCAAGTATTCTGACCTATAATTTCTAAAATAATAATTATCACAGCCCCGGCTGCAAATGCCGCAAGTCCCACAATATTAAATCGAGCTGGAAATACAGCTGCTGAAGAGCCGAGAATTAAACCGGTTAAAACAACCATTATTTCTTTTTGATGTTTCTGCAGCAGGTAGGAAAAAAGCCAGGCAAAAACTAATAAACCGGCTGCTACTCCTGCTCCAAAGACAATTAAAATTGCAAAATCTAAATTGTTGATTGCCTTTAATACCGGATGATAGACTCCCATTAAAATTAAAAGAGTTCCTCCACTAATTCCAGGCAGAATCATTGCCACACTGCCAAAAAAACCGGCTATAAAAAAGAGCATCAGGCCTTCTGCATTTAAAAATCCAAACTGGATTTCTCTGGCAAAAAAGAGCGCAAAAGCAAAGGCTAAAAGCATAACTAAAAGTTTTAAGAAGCTCAAATGCCCAATTTTTTTATAGGTAGAATGGGCTGAAGTAATTACCAGACCAAAGAGAAAATAATTTACAAGCAGCGGCTGATTTTGATAAAGGTCAGTTATTACAGCTGAGCCAAATAAAACACCAGCAGCTGCCCCCAGACCAATTACAAAAAGCTTTTTGACTTTAATATCTTTAATCGCATTAATTAAGGTTTCATAAATATTTAAAACCAGGGCCAGTGTACCTCCGCTCACCCCTGGCAGGGTATTGGCAAGTCCAATTGGGATTGATTTAAAAAATAAAGCTAAATATGAATTCTTTTTTGACAAATAAATCTTCCTTTCAATTTCTATTTTTATGTGATTTAATTTCTTTCTCTACTTAATATTATTCAAGATAATTGGTAGCTTTACCTGCCTTAATTTTAAAAAAATACCTAATTGGTACCGGGTGCTTAGAAAATTTTACCATTTAATCTCAAATAAAAAGCCGTTCAGCTGAGAATCTTAAACTACAGCTGAACGGGTTTTTATAATTGATCAAACTCTATTTTTACTAATTTATAACCTCAATCAAGCTATTATTCAAAATTATACTCTGTTACTATTTTCTCGCGCTCAGTTGTCTGATCATTGAAGTATTCGTAGAAAGAAATACCGAGGAATGAGCCTGAGATATTGATTACATTATCAAAGCCTCTGCCCTGTAGAGCCAGACAGGCATTGTAGCTTCTCTGAGCTGAACGGCAGTGTAAATATACAGACTGATCTGTAGGTATTTCATCAGTTCTTTCTCTTAATTCACTTAAAGGGATATTAACTGCATTAACTAAATGACCCATTTCATACTCCTCTTTTTCGCGAACATCTACAATAAAAGCATCATTTTCAACTAATTCTCTGACCTCAGTTACCGGAATTTGACGGAAGCGATTATTGATCAGGTTAGTAGCTACTAAAGACGCCTGGTTCACTGCATTTCTCGGTGTAGAAAAGAGTGGTGCATAAGCTAACTCTGATTCTGTCAATTCTTCTACTGTAGCATCCATTAAAATTGCTGTTGCTATCACATCAATTCTCTTATCTACATTACCTTTACCAATTGCCTGAGCACCTAATATCTTACCGGTTGGCACTTCATATAATAATTTGAAATGTAAAGGATTTGCATCTGGCATTAAACCAACTTTATCAGTAGGGATCACATAAACAAAATCATAAGAAATCCCTGCATCTTTTAACTGTTTTTCGTTAAGACCGGTTGTAGCAGCATTGTAATCAAAGGCTCTAATTACAGATGAACCAATTACCCCATTATTTTTATTGGGGATATTATAGATATGATTTGCTGCAGCACGAGCCTGTCTCTGAGCAGGACCAGCAAGTGGTAATCTTGTTTTAGAGCGGGCGATTTGAGAATAAACTTCGATTACATCTCCCACAGCATAAATATCAGGATCACTGGTTACATAGTTGTGATTTACTTCAATTCCACCGGTTTCTCCAATTTTAAGTCCGGCATCTTCAGCCAGCTCAGTTTCTGGACTGACACCGATAGCCAAAACAACTGCTTCAGCATCAATTTTCTTACCTGATTTTAAAACAACATGATCATCATGAACCTCAGTTAAAGGATCAGAAACTACTACATTTACTCCATTGTCATGCAGTTCTTTCTGCAGAATCTGAGCCATATCATAATCTAGAGGCTGTAAAACCTGATCCATAGCTTCTACTAAAGCTACATTTTTATCAGAGTGGATAAAGTTTTCTGCAATTTCAACCCCAATGTAACCGGCACCGATTACTGCTACGTTTTCTACATCATTTTCTTTTACATACTTGTTTAGTTTATCAATATCTACTACATTACGAATGGTAAATACATTTTCATTATTTACACCTTTAATGCTGCCTGGTTTGATTGGATTGGCACCAGGAGATAAAACTAATTTATCATAGCCTTCAGTATATGTTTCACCGGCTTCTAAGTTTTTAACTTCAACAGTTTTTTCTTCTCTATTGATACTCAAAACTTCATTGTTAACTCGGGCATCAATATTGTACTGTTCAGCAAATTTGGAAGGACACATTAAAACTAAATCATCACAGTCCTGCACAACTCCACTTAAATGATAGGGTAGGGCACAGTTAGAAAATGACACATGAGGCCCACGCTCAAACATAATGATTTCTGCATCTTCATCCAGTCTTCTTGCTCTGGCAGCTGTTCCTGCTCCTCCGGCTACTCCACCAACAACTAAAATCTTTTTACTCATATTTTATTCCTCCTGTAATTTCTATATTTTATTGTTACTAAAAATATTAGATTATCAATTTATAACAATCATTTTTTTAAGCAGAAATTTGTTCTGCATTTTCTTTCTCTGCCTGATATCGATTAGCTGGAATTAAATTAACCTTACCGGCAAAAACTTTTAAAGCAAAGATTCCACCGAGACTTAAGGCAATCAAAAAACCCCAACCGTTAAGTGAGAAGTTACTAATCGCAGAATATAAAGCTCCTATATTACAGCCCTTGGCCATTCTGGCTCCAAACCCCATTAGAAGTCCGCCCAGAGCATAATAACCGGCATCTTTTAAATTGAAATTAAAGTCAAATTTGAATTTACCGGCAAGTAAAAAGGCAATTGCTGAACCAAAGATAATTGCAATATTTCTGATTGTACCTCCATCATTAATTAAGCCCTGCTGAACAGCTTCATAATAGGAAGCAAAAGCAGGTCCTGTCATATCAAAGCCTAGACTGTCGAAAATAGCAACTCCCCATCTGGCATAAGCAGAAGTTACTCCCCAGTCTTTACCTGTAGTATTAACCACAAAGATAAACATTACAGCAATCAATAAACCACCTGTCATAAAACTCCATCTTTCCATAAAGAATTTATGATATGTTTTAAAACTGAAGAAACTGTCAGCTTCATCTTCCTCTAAAGGCAGATCTCTTTCTTCATATTCTAATTCTTCAAAATGTCCTTCACTGCGCCTGAAGCTCTCATATTTTCTGGTAATCATATAAAGAACTAAAAGCAGTAAAAGTGAAATAACTGTAGCCCCAATATAGCCAAAATAGTGCGGCAGATAAACAATTGTAGAAAAATCAGCTAAAGCCGACTGGTCAAATGCATAGCGGGCACTTAAACCCGGAACTGAACCAACTGCAAAAAATAACAGTGCAATTGCCGAACGAAAAGCACCCTCCCCCAGATCAGTTAGTGTTCCTGAAGCACAGCCGCCTGCAAGCATCATTCCAATTCCAAAAATAAAGCCGCCGATTATTGTAGCCAGGCTTAATGATTTAACAGATCCAGTTGCCGGGATCTTTACTGCATCCCCTTCAACAAGATATTTTACTACAGCTCCATCAGCTGCTGCTGCCCACTGCAGTCCGGCCATTGCAATAATTGTCACTGCAAACATAACCAAAAGAGCTTTGGTCAAGCTGCCTTCTCCAGTTATGTATATCTTTTTGACACCACCTGCAAAACCAAATCTAGCTCTGGTTAAAATATAACCAAAAAATAGTCCGGTTATTAACGATAAGCCTAATTTAGGACTAATATCAGACAGTATCTTTCCCCCAAAAACTAAAAGTAAAATTACTATTAAAGCTGCACCCAACTGCTTTTTGTTAATTTTATCCCCTGTACTCAATTTTATCTCTCCTCATTAAATTTTATAATAATAAACATATTGTACTTTTTTTCTCAATAACATTTAAAAAAATATCCTCAATCGAATATTAAATTTAAAATATCCCCTCCCGCTGAAAACTTTATCCATCTTTTACTGATTACATTAATTATTATATAATAGTAACTAAGAGTAAGAAAATGAATCTTTGTTATGTTCTATAACAGACTGTTATATACAAAATTATTGATATATGAGAGGGGAAAATTAAGTGAAGATTGAATATCTAAAGTCCTTTTACTATACAGCAAGATCTAAGAGCATCTCCAAAGCCAGTAAAGCTCTGCATATTACGCAGCCAGGCTTAAGTAAACAGCTGCAGAAATTAGAGGAAAATTTTGCGCTGCCTCTTCTCCAAAGATCAAACAAAGGGGTTATTTTAACAGAAGTTGGCCAGAAAGTTTTTGATTATGCAGAAACAATTCTGCATTTAGAAGAAAATCTGTATAATGAAATCGAAAAGATTAAAAACAAAAATAAGCACCTGGTTATCGCAGCCTGCCAGAATTTTGGTTCCTTTTATTTTGCTTCAAAAATCCATAATTTTGAAGAAAATTATAATAATCTGCGGGTTAAAATTGACACCTTTAATTCTTCTGATGTCTTAAATAATGTCTTAAAACATGACTATAATCTTGGAATTTTAGCCGGAATGGAAAACTGTGACCACCTCTTTTTTGAAAAAAATTGTGATGATTGTCCTTATATCGATAAACATGATTTTTTTGAGGACAGCCTGGTTTTATGTTCTTCTAATGACTTTGAACAGAATATGATTGCCGAAGAAGAATTGAAAGAGATTCCAATTATTATGCGGGAAAAAGATTCGAGTGCTTATAATTTAATAAATAATTTTTTAGCTGAAATTGGAATCAATATTAATAATTTGAATATCTCCTTAGTCAGTAACTCAGTTAATATTACTAAACAGTCAATAATTAATGGAACAACTCTAGGATTTCTACCAAAAAGCTCTATCACTTCCGAACTGGAAAATGAAATGTTAAAAATAATAGATATCAATTCTGAAAAAACTGAGCTGCTTGATTTTAACTATTCTCTGATTAAAAGAAAAGATTATCAGCTCAATCAGTATGAACAGAATTTTTTTGATTTTATTCTTGGAATTTAAACTTGTTTTCTCTTCCACAGCAGCAAAAAATTTAAATACCAGCATAATGAATAAAAATAAAGTAAATAAGATTT
>NZ_QBLR01000416.1:0-2388 GCF_003070835.1 Halanaerobium sp.
CTGTCATAGCAAGGCTTACGGGCGATTTAATATTATAAAACAACAATGATTTTAATAAAAACAATTTACACATTATGGGTTTATTGCTATATTTTTTAATCTTTTTGTGGTAGAATCATATATATTTTTTTCTAAAATAAATAATTAATATTTCAAATAATAATTGGAGGATATTAAAATGGAAAGCAATTCTCAAAAACTTGGTACAGAGCCTATAATTCCTCTACTAATGCGTCTATCAATCCCGTCAATCATAGCAATGGCTATTCAAGCCTTATATAATGTAGTTGATAGTATCTATGTGGGGAGAATTAGTACAGATGCCCTTTCTGCGCTATCTCTAGCCTTTCCTATTCAGATTATTTTAATTGGAATTGGAGTTGGAACTGGAGTTGGAGCAAGTTCATTAATTTCAAGGCGTCTTGGAGAAAATGACAATCATGCCGCAGTAAATGCTGCTGAGCACAGCATTATGCTCTCTGTTTTTTATGGAATTATAGTTGCTCTTTTTGGCTTTTTCTTCTCAAATCAGATTCTACAGTTATTTACTAGTGAGACAAATTTGATCCAAATGGGAAGTGAATACATTAGAATTATACTTATTGGTTCTATTGCAATGTTCTTCCCAATGATCAGCAATAATATACTTCGGGGTGAGGGTAATACTTTTACCCCTATGATAGCAATGCTTATAGGATCAATTCTAAACATCATTTTAGACCCTTTTTTAATTTATGGTCTCTGGATTTTCCCTGAAATGGGGGTTGCTGGAGCAGCCATTGCTACAGTTGCAGCAAGAATAATTAGCGGTGCTTTTTTAATACATATACTTTTATTTAGCAAAAAAAATGAATTGCAGATTTCTTTAAAAGATTTTGCTTTCAATTTTCAGATAATTAAAGACATATATATAGTTGGTTTTCCAGCTATGGTAATGCAATTTTTAGCCAGTTTTATGTTAGGGGGAATGAATAGGATCCTCGCCGGTTTTGGAAGCACAGCTATTGCAGCGGCAGGTATTTATTTTAGACTGCAGTCTTTTATTTTCATGCCTGTTTTTGGACTTAATCAGGGCTATATGCCTATTATGGGTTATAATTTTGGCCATAATAACCCTAAAAGAATGCAGAAAACTTTTAAATCAGCTCTTCTGGTTGCAGTGATTTTTACAACTACTGGTTTTGTAATTTTTCAAACTATACCAGACTTGTTAATTAAAATGTTTAATAATGATCCAAAACTACTGCAAATTGGGAGCAATGCTCTTAAAAAAATTAGTATCGCTTTTCCAGTTATTGGTCCAGCAATAATTGTTTCTACAACTTTTCAAGCTCTCGGCAATGGATTTCCCAGTTTGTTTTTCTCTTTTTTGAGACAAATTATTGTACTGCTTCCGGTAATGTATTTATTAGGACAGTGGTTTGGCTTAGAATATCTTTGGTTTGCTTTTCCCATTTCAGAAGCTGCCAGTATTATTCCAGCATCTATCTGGTTAACTTTAAAATTCAAAAAAATTTATATTGAAATGGAAGATAAAGTTATTAAATAACTATCAAGGGGAGCCTTTTGGGCTCCCCTTTTAGCTTAAAATTATAATTCAAGTTTTAAATTACTCAGTACTCCTATGATTTTTTTGGCCTGCTTATCAATAACATAATAATTTCTTTCCAATCCGTTACGTTCACTGCTTAATATTTCTGCTTCTCGAAGTTTAGCTAAATGTTGTGAAAGCGTTGATTGAGGAATATTTAAGCATTTTTGCATTTCTGAAACATTACAACCTTCCTCTTTCATTAAACCTTTAACAATTGCTAAACGAATAGGATGAGCCAAAGCTTTTAATAAATCAGCTTCCGCTTCTAAAATTTTTAAATTATCTTCTAAAACTTCTTCTGCATTATCATTTGTAAAAAAAGGCATTTGCCTGACCTCCATTTATTGAACTTTATCTAAATAATACGATATAGTTAATGAAAAGTCAAGCATATATGAAAAATTTAACAAGATATTTAATAAATAGTTTGTCCAGATTAATTATAATTATTAATCTCTAATAATATCAATAAATGTTTTAGTAATCTCAGCAGTAATTCCCCAAATTACCCTACCTTGATAACGATAAAAATATATTTGATAGTCTCCTTGTCGGGGATTATATCTTTCTCCCTGTGGTAAAAGATGGTAAGGAAAATCCTGATCAAACTCACTTTTTAAAACAGCTGCATATTTTTCAGCCTGGTGGTTTAGAAAAAATTTTAGAGGTACAGTAAAAATTTCTTCCACTTCATAATTGTTTACTTTAATTTCTTCTATTGAATCTACATTTATTTTGCCAACAAAAGCATATATTATGAAGTTAAAAGGAGTAATTAAATAATCTGTTTCTCC
>NZ_QBLR01000417.1:0-2384 GCF_003070835.1 Halanaerobium sp.
AATAAAAGGATGAATAGCATACTGAAGTTGTGAATCTATATCAATTTTAAAAGCTGAGTTAATAGCATAATCTGTTTCAATTTCTAAATCGGCCGCTAAAGCAACAATAAATCTATAAGCAATATTATAATTACCCATAGTTTCATCATCAACAGCAGTATCAATCTTACTATTAGTCTGATCATAATTATTGATTAGATTTATATATTCTTTAAAATTTACTAAAGCCTTTTCTTTTTTACCCTGCATTAATTGAGCTCTAGCCATATAATAATATAAATCTACATAACCATCTTTTACAGATAAAGCTTCTTTAGCAATTTTTTCAGACATCTTATAACGATTATTAACCAAATACATCTTAGATAACTGAATATAAATATAGATTCTTTTTCTTAAATCTATATTATTTTTTTGTGCAACCTCATAGGCTGTTTCTATAGCTTCCAGACCATCTTCCTGATCTTTATGCATATTATAACTTTTAGATAACTGAAACCAGTAATAAATATTTTCGGGATCTTTTTCTAATTCATCTTTTAGAATATTAGAAGTTCTCTGGAATTTTCTTTCCATTAGTTCAGGATCTGAAGTCACATAACCATAGTGATCTAAAATTGTATCTAAAGCAATTATGGGTTTCTTATACTGAGGTTGATTATGTACAGCTCCTTCAAAGTGAAATTCCTCATCATTTTTGAAAATCCTGGGTACTAATATCTTCGAAAATCTATTTTCTTCTAAATTAGTATAATTTTTCTGAGTAACTAAACCAGCATTATATTTTTTATGTTTACCACTTTTAAAAAAGTTAATAATAGTCTCAGGATTATTTATAATTTCATCACCATCCAGAGAAAAATACCAATCCCCTTTAGCATAACTTATCACAGTGTTTCTCATCTCAGAAAAATTATCATTCCACTCATGAAAATATACTTTATCAGTAAACTTTTTAGCAATCTCAAATGTCTTATCGTCAGAGCCAGTATCAATAATTACTAATTCAGTATCTAACTCATTTCTAATTGGGGTTAAAGCTTCTAAACACTCCTTTAAATGTTTTTCTTCATTTTTTACCATCATTCCAATCGTTAATAACATAATTGAATCCTCCATATATTAAAGGAGATCAGTATTTATTTGATTAACCAATCCCCTTAAATTTTAACTATTATCATTTTTTACATCATACTGCTTACAGTAGATCCTCCCATACCCTGGAGCTGACTCATCATCCAGCTCTGCTGACTCTGCATTTCAGAAATAGCTTCTTCCATTGCAGCAAATTGCTCAACATAACGTTCGCGAGTCATTTCTACCTGTCTTTGAACATCCTCTATATCATCATTTAAACCTTCAATTTGATTATCATACAGATCAAGTCTTCTAGGTATTAAACCAGTATTGGACTGCATTAATTGATCAAGATAACTGTCCATACGAACTGCCATTCCATCATAGCCTTCAGATTCACTTTCAGCTTTAAAAAGATTGGCAACCTCTTCTGGAGAATTTTCAAGAGCTTCTTCAAACTTAGAATTATCAATACTCATGACACCATCACGGTCAACTTCTATACCAATAGAGTATAGAGATTGATAATCTCCATTTTCTTTGACTCTAGAAGTAACAAGCTCTCTCAACCGCATCTGAAGACGCATTGCTGTACTATCTCCCTGAAGAATTGCACCTTTATCTTCTTCAGAATCATAGTCAGTTTTGCCATCAATAAAGCTCATAACGCTGTTGTATTGGTCAACAAAGCCTTGAACTGCTTTAGTAGCTTTACCAGTATCCTTGGTAACTGAAACAGTAGCTGTACTATTAATCTCAGCTTCTGGATTCAGGTTAAAAGTCATACCATCCACTGCTTCAGAAAAGGTATTGCTGGAACTTGTTATTCCTGTAATACCATTAATATCAATATTTGCATCTTCTGCTGTTTGTAACTCATCCTTGTAACTACGATTACCAAAAGCAAGATCAGATAAAACATTGTTATCAACACCAGTATTACTTAGCTTAATATTTGAATTAGTTGCAGCACTAGTGATTAACAGAGAAAACTTTCCTTCTGGTGTTTCATTAACTTCAGCAGAAAAATCTCCATCAAGATCATTAATTTGATTATTAATATCATTTAATGACATGGTTTCATCTATTGTTATTTCTCCAGATCCAGTACCACCCTCTATATCAATCTGAAAACTTCCTGTTAATCCTAAAGCAGTACCTGCATCTTTGACTTCAAATAAATTTGAAGATAGAGTTTTATCATTATCTCCTGTTTGAAGTATACCCAGACTTTTAAATAGATCATTATCATCTACTAGAGCAATCTCGTTTTTTTCTCCAGTCTCAGTACTTTCCAACACAAGGTG
>NZ_QBLR01000418.1:0-2383 GCF_003070835.1 Halanaerobium sp.
AGTTAAACCTACAAATTAACTTATAGAAAGGATGATGATAATGAAGAATAACAAAATAATATATCTAACAGCCTTCCTCTTATCATTATCCCTTATCTTGCTGCTGGAAGCTGGTTCTTTAAAGCTTCTGGCAGAAGATATAAAAATTCAGGAAAAAGAAGAAGTTGAAATAGAACTATTATTATCTGCTTCTAAAAAGCCTGCAGGGGAAGAAAGTCAGTTAGATTCCAGTAATGAAGTAAAAACCCAAACAAAAGATACAGCTTCTCAGGTTCAAAATGAAGAGGCGGAAGTAGATAAAAATAGTTTAGCTGAAAAAAAGGTTGAAATTACAGAAGAAAAAAAAGATCTTGCAGAAAATAAGATAATAGAAGAAAAAGAACCTCCTAAAAAAGAAGTTATACAAACAGAAAATAAATTGAAAGAATCACAAGTAAAAAATACAAAAGATATGCAGCAGGAAAAGAATAATGTAAATGAACAAAATGATAAAAAAACTGAGTTAGAAAAAAAAGAAAAAGTAGTAGACAAAAAAGAACCCAAGGAAAAATATAGAAAAGAAACTATAAATCAATCGATTAAACAAAAAGATTCTGCTGAAGATAAACAGCAAAATAAGGAGAAAGAAAAGGTGGCTGAACCACCAGCCTGGATGCAGAATTCAGCAAACAACTCAGAAAAAGAAGAATCTGTAGAAAAAGAAGAGAAAAATAAAAAAGATGAATTTGATTTAGATAGTTTTATAGCTAATTTAGAAGCTGAAGCAGATAAAGAGTCAGATTCAGGTAAAATAGATAAGTTTAATCAAGAAAATGAAGCTGCAGATCTTCAATCAGATCAGATCAGCACAGCAGAAGCAGTAAATAATAATGCTGAAGATAAAAATAATGAGACAACCTCAAATATTAGTGCTGACAATTCTGCTGCAGCGAAAAACAAAGCCGATCAGGAAAATAAAGTTTATGACCTAAGAAAAGGTAATTTAGATTCAATTAAAAAACCAGGGGTTAGTAAATACAGCCAGCCAGAATACCCTCCTAATTTAAGAAGGAGAAATATCGAAGGGAGGGTTATAGTTTCCTTAAGAATTGATACAGCAGGCCAGGTTCATGATTTAAAGTTAAATGAAAGCTCAGGTTATAAGTCATTTGACCAGGCTGCTCTGAAGGCTGTAAATGATTGGAAATTTAAAGCTGCTGAAAAAGATGGAGAAAAGATAGAAGTAATAGTAAATCTGCCAATTAAATTTGAGTTGAACTAAAGGAGGTAAGATAAATGATTACAGAATTTATAGAAACTGCAGGAGTTGTAGCATACCCACTGCTTTTAGCAGCATTTTTAATGTTATTTATAATTATTGAACGGACTATAGTTTTTATTATAAAATACAGAACAATTAATAAAGATGAATATTTAGAGGCTATTTCAAATTTTAATTCAGATAGTCAGAGTAATATATTAAATAAAACAAAGGGAATAGCAGCAGATATTTATTGTAATACTTTAAAGAGAAAACCCAAAAGTAGAGAGGAGTTTAAACTTTATCTTGATGCAGAAGAGGTTGATCAGCTACCAGAACTTGAGAAACATCTGGGATTCTTAAATTTTATTGCCCAGGTTGCACCTACTCTTGGGCTTTTAGGAACTGTTAGTGGTATGATCAAGACATTTCAGGTCTTAGGTCTGGGTGGAAACCCTGAACAGATGGCATTAGGTATTTCTGAAGCCTTATTTACTACTGCTGCTGGTTTGATAATTTCATTACCTGCTGCAGCATTTTATCATTATTTTTATGCAAAGATCGAAAAGCTGCATAATCAAATGAATAATTTACGATTAGAAAGTGAGAGTTTGCTTTTTGAAAATGAAATAAAGGAGACAACTAAAAAGGGGTTGAACAAGAATGAGTTATCAGCCTAAAAGAAGGAGCTCAACCTTAAATCTGGCCCCGATGATTGATATTGTATTTTTATTATTAATTTTCTTTTTGGTTTCTTCAACACTGCAGGGAGAAGAAGCATTATATAATATTAAGGTACCGGATAGCAGTATCGGCAGAACTAAAAATGTTGAGATGGTTAACATCTTTTTGGATAAAAATAATAAAATATATTACAATCAAAAAGAGTATAGCCGTCAGGAAATAGAATCTTTACTTGCTGATATCAGAAGTGAAAAAAATAATAAAGTAAAAATCTATGCTGATAAAGAAAGCAATTTTGAAGCAGTAGTATTTTTAATAGAAAATTTTAAAAATGAAAGCTTTCAAAATATTTCATTTTCCTTGCGTGAAGAAAATTAGGTGATAGAGTGAAAGTCTGCTTGCAAACCGCGTGGACTTGCCCGAGGAGGGTCAAAGATCATTAAACTATAAAAATATCAT
>NZ_QBLR01000419.1:0-2375 GCF_003070835.1 Halanaerobium sp.
ATATGCAATATATGGAAGACATATTTTAGACACAATTCCTCTTGCAGTTACAACTGCTTATATCTGTTTTTTTGCAGCCTTTACTTTTTTAGCTGCAGGGTTATATCAAAACAAGCTTAATTTTAGCTTCACTCCTGTTAGTTGGATTTATGTTGGCCTAATTACTTTAATAACAGTTGGTGGTTTTTTGTCGTTTTTTGCGGGTATCAAACTTACTAGCCCCACAATTGTGTCAATTTTAGGAATGACAGAACCGATTATGACAATTATTTTGTCATTTATTATATTTTCTGAACAATTTAGTCTAATTCAAATTATCGGCGTAGGCCTTGTTTTGACGGCATCCACACAAGTCTTGTTTAAAAAACAGAAAAAAATTATAAAAAATTATTAAAAAAAAGAAGGATATTTTGAATTGGCAGAGAATTATAAATATAAGAGATTGTCGACAGATGACTGTATATTGTTGTCAATTGTTTGAAACTTGGAACAAAATGTCCTTCGGACAATCTGTAATACAGTAAGGTTAAATTTTATTGGTAGCGGAAATTATACGCTAGCTAATAAAAAAGATAATAAAAATTAAAATTATTATCCTTAAAATTGAAACTGAAGCTATTTAATAACTTTCAGTTAGTTTTCAAAGGAGGTGAATATGTGGAATTATTAAAAAACTTTAAAGAAAAAGCTGCTTCAGATTTGCAAAAGATTGTTTTTGCTGAAGGTGAAGATGAAAGAATTATTAAAGCTGCTGAAATTATAAAAAAAGAAGGTATTGCCGAAATAGTTATTTTAGGTAATCTGAATAAAATTGAAAAAATTGCTGCTGGAAAAGATATAAATCTTGAAGGTCTGACAATTATTGATCCTGAAAAATCAGATTACATATCAAAATTTAGAGAAGAATTTTATGAGTTAAGAAAACACAAAGGAATCAGTAAAGCAGATGCTGAAAAGATGATTAAAGATCCGCTGTATTTTGGTACAATGATGATTTATACAGATAAAGCGGCTGGAATGGTTGCCGGTGCGGATAATCCAACCGGAAATGTTTTAAGACCTGCCTTTCAGATAATTAAAACTAAGGCAGATATTTCAACAGTATCTAGTGCAATAATACTGCTTTTAAAAGATAAAAGCTTTGGCGAAGATGGGATTATAACTTTTGCAGATTGTGCGGTTAATCCCACTCCTAATTCTGAGCAGTTAGCTGAAATTGCTCAATCTACAGCTGAGACAGTTGAAGATTTATTAGGTTTTGAAGCTAAAACTGCGATGCTTTCTTTTTCAACAATGGGCAGTGCTCGTCATGAAAATGTGACGAATGTTCAGGAGGCAGTAAAAATTGCTCACAGTAAGTTTCCTGATTTAAAAGTTGATGGGGAAATGCAGGCTGATGCTGCACTTGTCGAAAGTGTTGGTGTCAGAAAAGCACCTGAAAGTGAAATTGCAGGTAGAGCAAATGTTTTGATTTTCCCTGATCTGCAGTCCAGCAACATTGGGGTTAAGCTGGCCCAGCGTTTAGCAAAGGCTGATTCAATTGGCCCGATTCTACAGGGGCTGGCAGCACCAATTAATGATTTATCAAGAGGTTGTTCTGTTGAAGAAATTGTAAATCTAACTGCTATCACTGCGATTCAGGCTCAAAATCATTAATTTCAATTTGTTTTGTTGTTAGTACAATTAAATTAACATAAAATCATAAGGAGGAATAAAATGTTATTTACAGAAAAAGAGTATGAACAGCGGGTCAAAAAGACTAAAAAAAGAATGGAAGAAGCAGGTATTGAAGTTTTAATTGCTACTCATCCAGCAAACATGAATTATCTTACAGGATATGATGGCTGGTCATTTTATGTTCACCAGTGTGTAATTGTTTCCCTAGATCAGGATGAGCCAGTATGGATTGGTAGAAATATGGATGGAAACGCTGCAAAAGTAACAACTTTCTTGAGTGAAGAGAATATTAGAAGTTATGCTGACGACTATGTTCATTCTCCAGTTGGCAAACATCCAATAGATTTTGTTGTAGATGTTATTAAAGATAAAGGCTGGGAAGACAAGGTTTTTGGTGTAGAAATGGATCAGTTCTATTTCACTCACAAAACATATCAAATTTTAAATGACAGTTTACCTAATGCTAGATTTAAGGATGCAACTTTTTTAGTAGCTAAAGTTAGAGCTATTAAATCAGCTCAGGAAATTGAATTCATGAAGAGAGCTGGTAAGATTGCAGAAAAGGTTATGAAAATAGGTATTGACTCTGTAAATGTAGGTGTTAGAGAATGTGATGCAGCTGCAGAAATTTCTCATGCCCAGATTAGTGGAACTGAAGAATTTGGTGGAGATTATCCAGCCATAGTACCTTTAATGCC
>NZ_QBLR01000046.1:0-20187 GCF_003070835.1 Halanaerobium sp.
TCACAATTAAGGCTGCTTATTATAAGGGAGAATTAATTAAGTATTCTCCGGAATACGAAGAATGCAGGCAGATAGCGGCAGAAAAGAATATGAGTCTGCAGCAGGTCTATGATTTGATTAAAAAAGAAGCAGCAGAAAAATTATTGGGCCAAAAGAGTCAGAAATAGTAGAAAATATGTTAATAGCTGCCGAAAGTATTGATCTAGGTGGGGTCTGGATTGGTCTGACTAGGTTCTTTTTTCAAAATGAAGAAAATATTAAAAAATCAGATTTGCCCACAGGTTATAAACCGTTTTGTGCAGTAGCTTTAGGCTATAAAGGAGAAGATATTCCAACAGTACCTTCAAAAAGAAATATGGATGTTATAAATTATATAAAATAATTAATTATAGAAAAAAATAGATTAATTAACTGTAAATCAAATTAAGGAGAGTGAAGTAAATAATGCTAAACTTTAATTATTCAGTCCCAACAAAAGTATTTTTTGGCAAGAATAAAATCGACTTACTGGCAGAAAACATAAAGAAATATGGTTCTAATGTTTTGCTTGTTTATGGTGGAGGTAGTATAAAAAGAAATGGTATTTATGATAATCTAATAGAAATTTTTAATGAAAATGATATCAATTTTTGGGAACTAGGAGGAGTAAAGCCTAATCCTCGAATTTCAAGTGTTAGAAAAGGAATAGAAATCTGTCAAGAACAAGGAATAGATATTATCCTGGCAGTTGGGGGAGGAAGTACAATTGATTGTGCCAAAGTTATAGGTGCAGGCTTTTATTATAATGGAGATCCCTGGGAAATAGTTACTGATCCAAGTAAAATAGAGGATTCGCTGCCAATTGCAACTATTTTAACTCTAGCTGCTACAGGTTCGGAAATGAATGCCGGAGCTGTAATTACCAATTTAGAGACCAAAGAAAAATTAGGAACTGGTCATCCAAGTATGGCTCCTAAATTTTCTATCTTAGACCCAACTTATACATTTACAGTTCCTCAAAAACACACAGCAGCTGGTACAGCAGATATAATGAGTCATATTTTCGAAGTATATTTTAGTAAAACAAAAGGAGCATATGTGCAAAATAGAATGGCAGAGGCTCTTTTAAAAACATGTATCAATTATGGGACAAAAGCTCTTCAAGAACCTGAAAATTATGAGGCAAGAGCTAATTTGATGTGGACAGCTAGTCTGGCTATAAATGGTCTTTTAAGTGATGGTAAAGAAACAGAGTGGAGTGTACATGCAATGGAACATGAGCTTAGTGCTTTTTACGACATTACTCATGGTACGGGACTTGCAATTTTAACTCCTTATTGGATGGAATATTCCTTAAATAAAAAGACAGTAGATAAATTTGTCGAATATGGTGTTAATGTTTGGGGAATTAATTCTGATAATGATAAATATGAAATAGCCCAAACTGCTATCGAAAAAACAAGAGAGTATTTTAATTTACTAGGAATCCCTTCGAATTTGAGTGAAGTTGGGATTGAAGCAGAAAAATTAAAAGAAATGGCTAAACAAGCTACCAGAAGAGGCAAATTAGGCAACTTTAAACCTTTGACAAAACAGGATGTATTAAATATTTATAAAAAAGCTTTATAAACTTAAAATAGATTAGATTGAAAAACTAGTTAAAGTTTATCAAGACCTTGCCCAAGGTGAAGTTGGCACAATTATTACAGGCTATGCTTTTGTTACAGAAAACAGAACTATTTTAGGTCCTTCGGCTTGTGTCACATGCTATTTATGGAAGTTCAGTTTCATGCTGCTCACGGCTATCTCTATAATCAGTTTTTAGGTCCCCATTATAATAAAAGAACTGATGAATATGGAGGGCGTATTGAAAATAGAGGCAGAATTATTTTTGAACACTAGCTGCTGTGAGAGAAAAAGTAGGGGCAGATTTTACAATTATGATTAAGATTAATAGTTCTGACTTTAAAGATTGCAAATATATCTGTCAGCGTTTAGATGAGTTAGGAATAGATGCATGCAATAGAGATCAGTGGGGTTGTTGGAGCCTAAAATGAGGATACCACTGTTAGAAAAAGGGGTCTTGATTACTTAAAAGAAGAATCCTATTTCAGAAAATATGAGGCAGAGATAGCAGCAGAAGTTGAGGTCCCTATTATTTTAGTTGGTGGGTTACTACAGCTAATGGAAAAGGTCTTAAAAGATGACTCAGCATGGTTTTGCCAGAGATAATGAATTTAAATTAGTGGATCAGGATAAAAGTACTTAACTTATGTTTTAGAGGAAAATGAAGATACATTAAAAAAATATTTATTTAAATTTAGATTTAAAATTAAATATAAAATTAAAGAAAAAGAAGGAATTAATAACTTAAAAGCGGAAGAAGAATTTAAATGCACTCATACAATCACTATCAAATAGAGGTGAAATATGTTTAATATAACTAAAATGCTGACAGAATTTAATACTTATGGGGATCAGCTTCGCTATGATAAAGACTGCAGTAAATCCCCAATTGGTACCCGGCCTGGCCTGGGGCCTGTTGTTGCCTGGAATATTAATTCTCAGTGTAATTTGAATTGTAAACACTGTTATTCAAATTCTACTGCAGTTAAAAAAGATGAAACTTTAAATACAAAAGAGGCCTTTGCTTTAATTGATCAACTGGCCAATTTTAAAGTCCCAGTTTTACTTTTATCAGGCGGAGAACCACTTTTAAGACCTGATTTATTTAATTTGATTAAAAAGGCTAAAAGCAGAAATTTAAGGGTTGTAATTTCTACCAATGGAACTCTGCTGATAGAAAAGATGGTTGAGCAATTAAAATCTCTGGGAGTTAGCTATATCGGGATCAGTCTTGATGGTCTAGAAGCTGTCAATGATCAATTCCGCGGCAAAAACGGAGCCTTTAACGCTGCTTTAGATGGAATCCGAATCTGTCAGAAACATGGACAAAAAGTTGGACTTCGTTTCACCATTAATCAGGATAATTATCAGCAAATTGATGAGCTTTTTCAGCTGATTGAAAAGGAGAATATTCCCCGCATCTGTTTTTATCATCTGGTTTATTCAGGTCGTGGAGAAAATATTAAAGAAGCTGAATTGAATAACCTGGACAAAAAGATGACAATCGATAAAATTATTGACTGGACTCAGTATTTTATAGATCAGGGAGATCCCAGAGAAATATTAACAGTTGATAACCATGCTGATGGGGCCTATCTATATTTAAAAACTAAGGAAAATGACCCGGAGCAGGCTGAATATATCTACAGTCAGCTTTTAAAAAGTGGGGGTAACCGCAGCGGCAGTGCAATTGCCAATATTGATCATAAGGGAGATGTTTTTGCAGATCAATTTAGCCGTTTTAGAACCCTGGGTAATATTAGAGAAAATAAATTTTCTGAGATCTGGCAGGATCAGAATAATGAATTTCTAAATAAAATGAGAAACAGAAAAGAACATCTTAAGGGCCGCTGTGCAGACTGCAGGTTTTTAGAAATCTGTAATGGTAATCTTCGAGCTCGTGCTTATGCAGCTGATGATTTATGGGGAGCCGATCCCGGCTGTTATTTAAGTAAAAAAGAAATCGGAGGAGATTTATAGATGAATATAATATCCTGGAATTCTACAAATCAATGTCATTTAAGCTGTCCTCACTGCTATCGTGATGCAGGAAGTGATATGGGGAAAGAATTAAATACCGCTGAAGCAAAAAGAATGCTGGATCAGATTAAAGCAGCTAATTTTCATTTGATGGTTTTTTCTGGTGGTGAACCACTCTTAAGGAATGATATTTTTGAGTTAATGGCTTATGCTTCAAAAATTGGACTTCGACCTGTACTGGGAACAGGTGGAGGGTTAATTGATGCTGCAGCTGCTCTTGAATTAAAAGCGGCTGGTGTTCTAGCAGCAGGTATAAGTTTAGATAGTGTTAATGCTGAAAAACATGATCGATTCAGGGGAGAAGAAGGACTTTTTGCCAGAGTGGAAAATGCCTTTCTGGAACTTAAAAAAGTAGGTATTCCTTTTCAAACTCATATGACTGTTATGGATTGGAATCTGGGGGAGTTAGAATCTATAATAGATTATTCAGCTCAAATTGGAGCCAAAGCAGCTCATATTTTCTTTATGGTTCCCACAGGAAGAGCAGCTTATATAGAAGAGAGTGCGATTTCTAAAAAAGAATATCAGCTGGCAGTAGAGAGAATTATGAGAAAATCGGAAGAGGTAGAGATTGAGGTTAAGCCTGTCTGTGCTCCTCAATTTATTGCCACAGCTGACCAGCTTGATATTAACTCCCGCTTTAAAAACGGCTGTCTGGCAGGAGTAAGTTATTGTATTGTCAATCCTGTAGGAGATGTTCAGCCCTGTGCCTATCTTGATCTTAAAGTTGGAAATGTTAAAGAAGAAAGTTTTAAATCTATCTGGGAAAATAGTAAAATTTTAAATGAGATGAGAACTTTAGACTGGGAAGGAAAATGTGGCAGCTGCAAATATGGCAGCAGCTGTAGAGGATGTAGAGCCAGAGCTTATTATTACAGTGGTGACTACATGAAAGCAGATCCCTTTTGCTCAATAGAAAATACTGGTCTGTAGTTCTGTGATATAATCAGATTCAGATAGTAGAAAAAAGAGAAGCAAAAATTGTTGAGCAATTTGCTAACAAGTATTCAACAGAAGAGGTTAATAATCTAATTGGACTTTATCGTGATCAGTATGGAGAATTAAAGGAAGAAAAGCTGGAAATATCAGAGCCGTCTGCATCAGGAATTCTGGAAGCAGACCGCGATTGAGCTGGAGTTAATGTATAATCTATAAATTTATTTTAAATATTTTAATTAATAATTATTAAGTTCAGTTTATAAAATCATAGGCGGAGCTTATTTTATTTAGGAGCTGTTTTTATGGAAAAAATTGATAATAAAATTTTAGATAGACTGCAGACTGGCTTAAAATTAGAAGCCTCACCTTTTCAAAAAATAGCGGCAGAACTGGGAATCGAAGCAGAGGAACTGCTGCGGCGAATTAAAAAGCTTAAAAAAGAAGGTTATATTCGTCGACTGGGGGGAATTTTTAGATCTTCAAGATTGGGTTATAAAAGTACTCTTGTAGCCTTAAAAGTGGAGGAAAAAAACTTTTATCAGGTAGCTGAAATTATCAATCAGCACTCAGGTGTAACTCACAATTATCGCAGAGATCATCAATTAAATCTCTGGTTTACCCTCTCAACTACCAGTGAACTTGAGCAAGATAATTTTCTGGCACAAATTAAAGCTTTGCCAGGAGTAAAAGAACTCTATCAGCTGCCAAAAGAGAAATTTTTTAAATTAAATGTTTTTTTTAAAATGGAAGAGGAAGCCGGTGATGATCATGAATAATATTTCTGATAAAAAATTCGGAGAAATCGTGGATGAGCTTGATAAAAAGATTATTAAGGTTTTAGAAACTGATATACCACTGAACTTAAACCCCTATCAGAAAATAGCTGAAGATTTAAACATTGATCGGGCTGAACTTTTAACAAGACTGCAGAAGCTTAAAGAAAAAAAATTTTAAAAAGAATTTCTGCTATTTTACACCATAGAGATTCAGGTTATCAGGCAAATGGAATGTTTGTTTGCCATTTTAGTAAGCAGGAGATTGATCAGCTGGGAAAGGAAATTTCTAAACTGGAAGCAGTGAGCCACTGTTATCAGCGCCAGACTTATCAAAACTGGCCCTATAATTTTTATGCAATGATGCACGCTAAAAATAAAGAAGAACTGGAAAAGAAGGTTAATCAGCTGGTTGAAAAGTATAAGATCGAAGATTATCAAATTTTATATTCGACGGAAGAATTAAAGAAAACCAGTATGAAGTATTTTGGTCGTGGTGTAAAATAAGTTTTGGAGATTCATTTTGAAATTATCTAAAAAATTAAAAAGAAGACTCTCTTTTTGATAAAATGTTTTTAGAACCAAAAACAGGTTAATTAAAGCTGAAAGACAGGAAATAATGAAGTCCCAAACAGTAAAGAATTCGCAGATATTCTGAGTCATTTCCCAGCCAGAATATGTAACTTTAAATTCAATGGATACTGCTGAAGTAGAAAAATATCTCAAGCAGCAGAATTCTTAAATGACCACTGAGAATAGTTTGAGATCAAACATCTTCCAGGTAAAGTTCCTGCTGATATTTTATTTCTATCAAGACTTAAGAGTAATGCTAAAATTAAAGTTCTAAAATCTAAAATTGTAATTATTGATGGCCAGGAAGTTAAAGATTCTACTGTTCTTTTAGGAGACAAAAAAACAGGATAAACAGATGAGAAATGTTTTAAGAATCTTAGAAATACCCGACAGAGAAAACCCTGGCAGTATACAGTTGGTACCTAATTTTTTTTTGCTTTTAAAGCAGGTATTATTTCCTCAATCAAGAATAATTAAATATAGCTTAATTTATTAAGCTATTTTTATTTAAACTATGTTTTAAGATAAAGGAAAAAATTCTATTGAAATTTTGAAATTAAAATTATTACTGGGGGGAAGTATATGAAGGGAACAGTCGTTTCGACCTGGCTTAAAACTCTTACCAAAACTTATGGAGAGGAAGTAGTCAACAGTGCAAAAAAGAAAGCGGGATTTAAAGAAGATTTAATTATCACACCAATGACAACAATTGAAGATCAAAAAACAAAGGATTTAATGAAATATATAGGACAGGAGGTAGGTAAAAAGCCCGGTGAAATCTGGCATAATATGGGGATGAAAAATATTGAAACTTTTTCAAACTGGTTTCCCTCATATTTCAGCAATCGCACTTTAAAAAACTTTTTAATGTTGATGGACACCGTACATCTGCAGTTAACAGAAATGATTCCAGGAGCCAACCCTCCTCGCCTGCGGGCAAAGGAATTAAATGACCATAAAATAGAAATGACATATAAGTCTGAAAGAGGGATGTACGATTATTTTTTAGGGCTTTTAGAGGGCAGTTCTTCATTTTTTAAAACTCCTATTGAAGTTGAAGAAATTGACAGAGGAACCCTGGATGATGGACGAGATTTCTTAACTATACATATTAGCTTTGAAAAATCATTTAGAAATGAAAAAAAATACTTATTCTCTAAAATTCTGGGACTGGGCATATTTAAAAGTATTCCTGCTAAAATGGGGCTTACTGTTTTTGTTTTAAGCTTTGCCTTAACATCTCTACCGCAGTTTTCAGCAGGTTGGACAATTAATCTGGCTGCAGCTGTCGGACTGGGTATTATTTTAGCCCTAATCAGCAGACTTTTAATGTCCCCGGTTAAAGCAATTGATAATGAGTTAAGTAAAATAGAAATATTAAATCTTGATGATGAAAATAGACTAAAAACCGCTGATGATTTTGAAAGATTATTTAATAAACTGCGTCAGATAAAAGCCAAATTGAGAGAAGATATTCTTTTCTTAAAAGGTGGAACAGATGATATGCACAACTTTACTAAAGATTTTGTTGAGCTGGCAGAAGATATGGAAGAAGTTTCTGACAGTATTGCAACCGTTGTAGATGAAGTTGCGAAGGGAGCTCAGGCTCAGGCTCAGGAAACTGAAGAATCAGCTTATATCGTCAATCAAAATGTTGAAGAAATTGAAAAATTGGTTGAAGCCGGTCAGGACAGCCGTGAAAATTTAGAAAATGCTGTTACAAATATTCGTTCTTCCACCCAGGCTGTTGTTGATGTTAATCAGAGGATCAGTGGAGTTCGAGAAGCATTTGCCAATGTTAATCAGTTAGGAAAACAGCTTTCGGAAAAAATAGAGACAATCATGGAAATTGTAGATACAGTTGAAGATATTGCTGGTCAGACTAATCTGCTTTCACTCAATGCTTCTATTGAAGCTGCCCGTTCTTCTGATAATGGTCGCGGTTTTACAGTAGTTGCAGAAGAAGTAAGAAAACTTGCCGAAGAATCTCAGCAGGCAGTAGAAACAATCAGAAAAAATCTGGGAGAGTTTACCGAACATGTTGAAACTCTTAGCTCCAGTATTAGTGAGCAGTTTACCAATCTTGAGACAAGTAATCAAGCTCTAGAGGAAGTTGCTAAATCAAGTAATAGTGCTACCAATGATATTGAATCTGCTACTAATCAGGTTGTCGATATAGTAAACAGCTTAAATACTGAGACAAAAAAAATTAGAGAAGTCATTGAAAACTTTAATAATCTGGCTGCAATTGCTCAGGAAAATTCAGCTTCCAGTGAAGAAATGAGTGCCAGCGTTAATAATTATTCTGAAAAAATTAAAGAAATGACAGGTTATATTGAACAGATGGAAGACTTAACAGAAAACTTCCGCAAAAACCTTAAAAGTTACAATGTCTAAAAAATTAAAATAGAACATCCAGAAAGATAAATTTATAGGTACCAGGTACAAATCGTCCGATTTGTACCTGGTACCTATCGTTCTTCCAAACTTTTTTGCAGTAGAAGAAAATTTGTAATATAATTAAAGTTGAGTAAAAGTAAAATTTAGAAACAAGATATAAAAATTATAAAAAAGGAGGCCTTTTGATGCAGCTTTTAGTATCTGGAATTAATCATAAAACAGCTCCAATTTCAATTAGAGATCAGCTTTCTCAAAAAACAGCTGAGATCAAAAAAGAACTAAAACAGGAATTGAGCAAAAATAGTTTTAAAGAATTTTTTATATTAAATACCTGTAATCGTTTTGAGATCTATCTTTATTCTGAAAAAGAAGTTGAAACTAGAAATACTTTAAAAAAATATATTTATAAGCTGCTAGGAAACACTCTCAAAGGCCATTTTAGATATAAAATTAATGACTTAAATGACTATCTTTATCAGTACCATGATCTGCAGGCTGTTGAACATCTATACCGGGTGGCAGCCGGGCTTGATTCTCTGATCAAAGGAGAAGATCAGATTTTAGCACAGCTTAAAAAACAGTTTAGAGAATATAAAGAAGACAATCTAACTGGCTCTTATTTAAATCAGCTCTGTTTGGAAGCGATTAAAGTTGGAAAAATGGTAAGAACTAAAACTAAAATTAATGAGCGGGCGGTTTCGATAAGTTATGCGGCAGTAGAGCTGGCCCGGGATATTTTTGGCAGCCTTAGGGGAGAAAAAGTGATGATTCTCGGCGCTGGTGAGACAGCAGAGTTAACTCTTAAAAACTTACTTAATTATGGTGTAGAAGGAATTATGGTGGCAAACCGTACTTATGCTAATGGACAGAAACTGGCAGCTGAATATGGGGGAGAAGCTATTCACTGGGAAGAATTTAAAGCTAGAGTTGAAGAAGTTGATATTATAATTGCTTCTACAGCAGCTCCTCATACAGTACTTCATAAAAATGATCTTTTAGATACAGTAAAGGAAAAACATGGGCCAATGTTTTTAATTGATATTGCTCTACCAAGAGATATTGATCAAAATGTTGAAGAGCTTCCTGGAGTTCATTTATATAATATAGATGATTTAAAGAGGGTAATTGATAAAAATTTAAACTTAAGGGAAAATGAAGTTACTAAAGCAGAAGCAATAATTGAAGAAGAAAAATATAATTTTCAGCGCTGGCTGCGAGAACGACGCTGTGTCCCTTTGATTAAGGAAATGAGAGAGGATGCACAGAATATTAAAGAAAAAGAAGTGAAAAGAGCTTTGCATCAGCTTAGAAATTCAGAGCTTGAATCGGAAGAAATTATTGAACAGCTGGCCCACCGCCTCTTAAATAAATTATTACACCAGCCAACTGTTGGACTTAAAGAGCTGGCGGTAGAAAGTAAAAAACCAAAAGAAGCTCAATTAGAAGCTGTAAAAACAATTTTTGCAGTAGGCGAAAAAGAATAATTGTATTTTTAAAGGAGAACAGCTGTGAAATTTTACCCGATAAATTTAAATTTAAAAGATAAAAATGTATTAATTGTAGGCGCGGGTAAAGTAGCACTGCGTAAATTTAAGCGTTTACTGCAGACCAGAGCGCAGATAAAAATAATTTCTCCAGAATTTAATTGGGAATTCTTACCCTATTTAAATCAGGAATCAGAAAAATATATTTTTTTAAAAAGAAAATTTAAAGATGAAGATTTAATTGGACAATTTTTAGTTTTTGCTACCACTGATAATTCAGAATTAAATCAACGAATTGCTTTTCTGGCCAGAGGAAAAAATATTCTGGTTAATATAATAGATAATGCTGAACTTTCAGATTTTACTGTTCCAGCAGTGGTAAATAGAGGTGAATTGCTTTTGACTGCTGCTTCTGGTTCAAATCTGCCTGCTCTTTCAAAAAATATTAGAAAAAAATTGGAATCTGATTTTGGGATTGAATACCGGCTTCTGCTTGATATAATGTCAGAAAAAAGGAAGGCAATTATAGAGGATATTGATAGTATTGAACTTAGAAAATTAATTTTCAGGGAAATAGCTTCTGCTGACTTTTTAACTAAAATAAGAAAAATTATAGTTGATTACAATCCCCAAATTTTATCTAACAGTAATTATCAGCCTAATGACTCGGAATATCAATTAATTAAAAAAGAGATAGAAAAAGCTATTTCACAGCTGATAGAAAGAAAGAAGTTTCATAATGAAGAACTTTAAGGTGGAGATCTGATGTTAACCAGATTATATTTATTAAGATATGGAGAAGCTGACTGGAATCAGAAGTTTTTTTTCGAGAAGATTATTGAGAGACATCAGGGCAATAAAATACTGGTGGTTACTCATGGAGGGGTTATCAAATTATAACTGATAGCTGTTCTGTCAATTAAGCTCGAAAATTTTTGGCAGTTTCAGATAGATAATTGTTCTCTAACTGAGCTGAAAATTTATGATCAGGAGATAATTTTAAGTAAATTAAATTTTACAAATGACCTTGGGAACAGGTATTAGGTAGATAATTATTTAATTTAGCTGTTTGTTTAAAGTTATTAGATTTTTGATTTAAGTAACTTTAATTATGATTATATACTTTTAATCTCAATCTGATGGTTGGGATCTTTTTTTATCTACTTTTTAAGGCATCCTATATAAAGTTAAAAATTTCCATGGAAGAAAATGGGGTTGGTTTTTAGGCTAAGAATCCTCCGAGACTAGATATTAGCTTTTTTAAAGTCTGCTGGAAATTTAAATTAACCAGCTTTATCAAGCGCTTCAGCATCAATTTAATCAGATTTAGCACTGTGATGATTTTTTTTTGGTTAGAGCAGGCGTGACTTCTTTAACAGTATAGCCCTGATCTAAGAGCCATGAGCAAGAGAATGACCAAGCTCCTGGGTATCTTCCAGTCCAAAGATGATTTTCTTATCAGGTTGAGATTCAACTGCAGGGACTTGGAGAATATAAGGGTGTTCAGCAGTGTTATTCAAATAAAATCACTGAATCAATTAAAAGTTAAAAGATAGCTAAATTTAATTTACACAATTTATTATACAATACTGAGTAAAAAAACAATTTATATTTAAATAGTGATATATTTCAATATCACTAAGTATATATATTATAAGAGGAGGGTGACTATGCATATTTCGGAAGGTGTTTTGTCTGCACCAATTTTAATCAGTGGAGCTGTGCTTACAGCAGCTGGAGTGACAGTTGGATTAAAAAAAATGAAGGACCAGGATATACCTAGAACTGCCTTAATATCGGCAGCTTTATTTGTAGCTTCCTTAATTCATTTGCCGCTGGGGCCGACAAGTGTCCATTTAATCTTAAATGGTACAGCCGGTATAATACTCGGTTGGCAGATTTTTCCAGCAATTTTAATTTCTTTATTTTTACAGAGTATTTTATTTCAATTTGGAGGAATTACCACTCTGGGTATTAATACATTTAATATAGCTTTTCCTGGAATTGCAGCCTATTATCTATTCGCTTTTGCCAGGATAAATAGTAATCTTCGGCTAGGTATTCTTTCTTTTATCAGTGGAGGTTTTTCAGTTTTCTTAACTTCTATTCTGGTTGCTTTTTCTCTGGTTTTTACAGAACAATCATTTTTAGAAATTGCAAAACTGTCGGTTGTCTCATATTTACCAGTTATAATTATTGAAGGAATAATAACTGTATTTGTAGTTTTTTCAATCAAAAAAATAAATATAAATATTTTAGGGGGAATCAAAGAAGATGTTTAATAAATTAAATCAATCAATTTTGTTACTTTTATTGTTAGCTGTTTTGTTATTTTTAACCTCTGCAGTTCTGGCTCACGGAGTTCATTTAGATGCCTATGTAGAGGGAAACAAAATTATTGCTGAAGCTTCTTTTTCAGATGGAGCAGCTATAAAAAATTCTGAGATTAATATTTATGATGAGCACGGTTATCTTTTAAACACCTATCAGACTGATGAAAATGGAATAGTAGAGTTTAAAATACCTGTACTGGAAGATCTGAAATTAGTTTTAAACGATAATCTGGGTCATCAGGCTCAATATATTGTAAAAAGATCTAAACTTCCAGCTGAGTTCCAAAGTTCAAATTCTGAATCAAAAATGGAAGCAGTAAATGATGTTAGTGAAGAACAATTACGAATAATAGTTAGTGAAGAGCTGGATAAAAAACTGGCCCCTATTAATCATGATTTAGATCAGTTGTCTAATAGTGGTCCAGGAATGACGGAGATAATTGGTGGAATAGGTTATATATTTGGACTAATGGGTCTTTATTTTTATTTTAAAAAGAGAGAAAATTAATAATGCTGGAAGAAAAATTAGCGGCTGGTTCCAGCTGGATTCATGGACTTGATCCCCGGGCCAAATTAGTGGTTGGATTATTTTTTTCTTTTCTAATTGCTTTATCAAATGAATTAAAGACTTTGAGCCTGTTTTTTGCTTTAGCAGTGATTTTAATAATTTCAATTGAAATTGATTTTAAATATCTCTTAAAAAGACTCCTGCTGTTTAATTTATTTATTTGTTTAATCTGGATTTTTATTCCGTTTACTTTTCCTGGCAAAGAAATTTTGACTGTCTGGCAGTTTTCGGTTTCCAGAGAAGGGCTTTTCTATGCTTTGAAAATTACTTTAAGATCAAACAGTATTATCTTATTAGTGATTTCATTGTTATCTACTTCTCCAGTTCTGGATTTAATCCATGCAATGAGCAGGCTCCGGATTCCGCCAAAACTAATTTATTTATTATTTTTTGTTTATAGATATTTATATGTAATAAAAAAGGAATTTAATACAATACATCAGGCTATGCTGCTTAGAGCATTTAAGGCAAAAACTAATCTGCACACCTATAGATCATATGCTTATTTGATTGCAATGTTATTGATAAAAAGCTACGAAAGATCCCAAAAAGTTTATCAGGCAATGATCTGCCGGGGTTTTAAAGGAGATTTTGTAATGATAGATCATTTTAAATTAAAACAAAAGGACTATCTGTTTATAATAGTTTCATCTCTGTTTTTAATATTCTTATTAGCTATTGAAAAGGGATTGATTTAATAATGATAAAATTAGAAAATATTTATTTTGAATATGAAGATGGAAATAAAGTTTTAGAGGCTTTTGATTTTGAAATTAAAGCTGGAGAAAGAATTGCGCTAAAAGGTTCAAATGGTGCCGGAAAAACTACTGTTTTTAAGCTGATAATGGGTTTAATTAAAGCTCAAAAAGGTAAACTACATATTTTTGGAAAGGAAAGAAAAAAAGAAAAAGATTTTTTAGAAGTAAGGGAAAGAGTTGGGTATTTATTTCAGGATTCAGATAATCAATTATTTTGTCCAACAGTAGAAGAAGATATTGCCTTTGGTCCGATTAATCTTGGTAAGAGCCGCAGTCAGGCAAAAAAAATTGTTGAAGAAAAATTGAAGCTGGTTGAAATGGAAGGTTTCGAAAAAAAAGCAAGTTATAATCTTTCTCAGGGGCAGAAGAAAATAATTGCCTTTGCTTCAGTGCTGGCAATGGAACCAGAACTGCTTTTGTTAGATGAGCCTTTTGCCAGTCTTGATAAAGAATCAGCAGCAAGAATGGTTTATATTTTAAAGAAAATCTCTCAGCCCTTTGTTTTAGTTTCTCATAATGATAAACTTTCGCAAAAAGTAATAGATAAATCATATTCAATTTGAAGGGAGCTGTTATAAGTGTCAGCAGCAAAAAAATTATATATAATTGAGAGCAGAGTCAGCAGGAGCGGAAATTAAATATTTTAAATTAAGAAGCTAGGCTATTTTAATTCGGAATTGTGGCAGTTATCAGGGACTGCTGCTGGCGTGATTATTATCCTGGGTGAATACTTTTTGTCATTTATTTTTGCCGGTAGAGATCAAGCTAAAACTATAAAGATTATGCATGATTCTAATTCTGGAATTTTTGCACTGGGAACTTTAATTTTGCAATTAAGCACCTTTCTGTTATAAAATTAAGAAAATAGAAGTAAATTAAGGAACAGGGATGATTAAATTGAAGAAAAATTATATTATAGGAACTCGCAGCAGTAATCTGGCCTTAAAACAGTGTCAGCTAGTAAAAGAAAAGCTGCAGAACAAATTTCCGGAAGTAGAATTTGAGATTAAAGAAATTTCGACAGCCGGTGATCGCGAAAGAGATAAAAAGTTTTCTGAAATAAATGGAGAAGGTATTTTTGTGAGAGAAATAGAGCTAGCACTGCTGGCTGGAGAAATTGATCTGGCAGTCCACAGTTTTAAGGATTTACCGACAGAGCTGCCCGAAGATTTAGAGGTGGCAGCTGTTATTGATCGGGCCAACCGACATGATGTTCTTGCCGGGGCAGAAAAGAAGCTGGCGGAACTACCCGAAGGAGCAAGACTGGGAACAGGTAGTCTGCGCCGCAAATCACAGCTTTTAGCTTACCGTTCTGATTTAGAGATTGTTCCGATCAGAGGAAATATAGAAACAAGATTAAAAAAGATTAAAACTCAAAATTTGGATGGTGTTATTTTAGCTGCGGCCGGACTGGAGCGGTTGGGACTTCAAGATCAGATTACAGAATATTTATCAACTGAGATCTGTCTTCCCGCTGCCCGACAGGGAGCAGTAGCAGTAGAGATCAGAAAAGAAAGTACTGAGCTTAAAAAGATTCTAAAAGAAACTGAAGCACAAACTACAGCTCTGGAAGTCTGGGCAGAACATGCTTTTTTAAAAGAAATGAAAGCTGGTTGTCATGCACCTCTGGCAGCAGAGGCTGTAATTGAAGACCAAAAATTAACTTTAACAGCTGCCGCTGGAGAACTTGACGGCAGCAGAATAATTAGAAGAAAAGTCAGTACAAATGATTTAAACTTAAATTCTGTTCAAAAGCTGGGACGAAAGTTGGCCCGGGAAATTAAAGCAGCCGGGGGAGCAGAAATCTTAGCCAGTCTGCAAAATAATTAATTTTAAACTGAAAGAGAAGAATATTGTGGAATATCAATTAAAAGAATTATAAGGATAGATAAAAGGGGCATAAAAAATGGAAGCAAAGGTGTATTTAACTGGAGCAGGTCCTGGTGATCCGGATCTTTTAACATTAAAAGCTAAAAAAGCAATCGAAAAAGCAGATGTTGTGTTATATGACAGACTGGCAAATGATCGTTTTTTGGAATATGCCGGTAGTGAGGCTGAAAAAATTTATGTTGGCAAAAAAGCAGAGGACCATCATTATACCCAGAGTGAAATTGAAACTCTGATGGTCGAAAAAGTTGAAGCAGGAAAAACGGTTTGCCGTCTGAAAGGAGGCGATCCCTTTATTTATGGGCGCGGAGGTGAAGAAGCTTTAAAATTAAAAGAGGCCGGGATTGATTTTGAAATAATCCCCGGGATCAGTTCTTCTCTGGCAGTTCCGCTTTATGCAGGAATTCCGCTGACTCAGAGACATCTGGCTTCTTCTTTTGCTGTGATTACCGGACATGAGGCGGCTGATAAAGAAGAGAGTACAATTAAAATTGAAAAAATTGCAGCAGCTGTGGATACTCTGGTAGTCTTGATGGGAGTCGGTAAACTGCCTCAGATTGTAGAAAGAGTTTTAGAGGCAGGTAAAAATCCAGACACACCCGCTGCTCTCGTTCGCTGGGGAACTCGCTCCCATCAGGAGACTTTAACCGGGACTCTGGCTAATATTGTAGAGAAAGTTGAGGCTGCAGATTTTAAGCCGCCGGCAGTGATTGTAATAGGTAAGGTTGTTAATTTAAGAGAAAAGTTAGGCTGGTTTGAAAATAAAAAACTGCTCGGGAAAAATATTCTAGTCACCCGTCCCCGGAAACAGGCATCTTCTTTTGTAAATCTGATAGAGGCCGAAGCCGGTAATGCGGTTTTAGCACCTACAATCAGGATCAAGGAAGCTCAAAATATTAAACCTCTGCAAAAAGCCGTTAAAAATTTAGCTGAATATACTCATATAATATTTACTTCAGTTAATGGGGTTAAATATTTTATGGAGGCTCTGGAAAGTCAGCAGCTCGATTTAAGAGCTCTGGCCGGAATCAAAGTTATAACAATTGGTTCTAAAACGGCAGCTGAATTAAAGCAGAATGGCATTAGAGCAGATTTTATACCAGCTGATTATTCAACAGCTGGAATTTTGGAATATTTAAAGAAGCTTGAAAGCGAGAATAAAATTAATCTCAGTCAGGCCTCATTTTTACTGCCGCGGGCTGATATTGCACCACAGCTGCTGGAAAAAGAACTTAAAAAGCTGGGGGCGAAAGTCAATAATGTTGAGGCCTACAGAACAGAGCCAGTAAAATTGGAAGCAGAAATGTTGGAGCTGCTTCTAAATGATGAACTTGATTTATTAACTTTTACCAGTTCTTCGACTGTTGAAAATTTTATCAGCGGGGTAGAGAAATTAATTGAGAATCAAAATCAAATTTTAGAGTTTGAAACAGCAGAAAAGATTAGTGATCAGCAGCTCTGGCGGCAGCTAAAAGAAATTCCGATCGCCTGTATTGGACCGGTGACAGCTGATAAAGCCGGTGATTATGGTCTTAATGTTAAAATATCGGCTGCAGAATATACGCTCGAAGGCTTATTTACTGCTATTTTAAAATATTATTCTTAAAATAAATAAAGTTAATTTAAGGGGGAAGTTTTAAATGAATTTAATAAATAGACCACGGAGACTGCGCAGTTCTCAAAGTATTAGAGATTTAGTTCGAGAGACAAATTTATCTGCTGCAGATTTTGTTAAGCCCTTATTTGTAGTTAAGGGGGAGAATATTAGAGAAGAAATTTCTTCAATGCCTGATAATTATCATTTATCCCTAGATCAGCTGCTAAAAGAAGTTGAGGAACTGATAGATCTGGGGATCAGAGCTGTTATACTTTTTGGACTCCCTGAATACAAAGATGCAGAAGGTTCCAGTGCCTGGCAGCAGGATGGAATAGTACAGCAGGCTGTACGCAGTCTAAAAAACAACTTTCCAGAACTTCTGGTAATCACTGACCTCTGTTTATGCCAGTATACGGATCACGGCCACTGCGGTATTTTAGAAGGAGGTAAGGTCAAAAATGATGCTACTTTAAGCAGGCTGGCAAAAATCGCAATATCTCATGCAGAAGCAGGAGCAGATATGATTGCTCCTTCGGATATGATGGATGGTCGAGTAGCTAAAATAAGGCAGGCTTTAGATCAGAATGGATTTACAGAAGTAGGAATCATGGCTTATTCTGCCAAATATCATTCCGCTTTTTATGGACCTTTTCGTGATGCAGCACATTCGGCTCCAGCTGAGGGTGACCGCAGCAGCTACCAGATGGATCCTGCTAATTCCGACGAAGCCTTAAAAGAAATGAAACTGGATATTGAAGAGGGTGCAGATATTATTATGGTTAAACCTGCACTATCTTATTTAGATATTATTCAGAAAGCTAGCCTTAACTTTAACCTGCCAATTGCAGCCTATAATGTAAGTGGAGAATATGCAGTGGTTAAAGCAGCAGCAGAAAAGGGCTGGATTGATGAGAAAAGTGTTGCTTTAGAAATTTTAATATCAATTAAGAGAGCAGGTGCAGATATTATCATTACATACTGGGCTGATAGTGCTGCTCGCTGGTTAAATGATTAACTTAAAATTGTAAAATAATAAGATGGGATAATTTTAAAATTCCACTGCCTTTTAATGAAATAAATATCAGAGTCAATGATTTTTTTGAGGTAAAAAAGAGGACAGGAAAGAAGACTTTAAAAGCGGAAAGAACAAAATGTCCTTCGGACAATCTATAATATAGTAAGGTTAAATTTTGTTGATAGCGGAAATTATGAAACTATAAATATTATTCACAACAAACCATCAGGTATAATTTCCTAGCTAATAAAAAAAGTGATGCAGAGATAGTTAAAATTTAAGTAAAGTCTAAGCAAAAATAGAGTTGGAAATTAGTAAGCTAAATTTTTATATTTTCAAGAAAGTAATCAGCTAAGGAGTGATTTTTATGGGAGATCAGAGAAAAAAATCAGCAAAAGCTTTTAAGAAAGCTGAAAAGGTAATTCCGGGTGGAGTTAACAGTCCAGCCAGGGCTTTTTCGGCTGTGGAAATGGATCCAATTTTTATCGAAAAAGGTGAGGGTGCTTATCTTTATGATATCGACGGTAATCAGTACTTAGATTATGTTAATTCCTGGGGGCCAATGATTTTAGGTTACAATCCTCCTCAGGTAATTAAAAAGTTAAAAGAGCAGCTTAAAAAGGGAACCAGTTTTGGTGCACCAACTGAAATTGAAACGGAAATTGCGGAACTAATAGTGGATTTTTATCCGGCAGTCGACAAAGTACGGATGGTCAATTCGGGAACTGAAGCTACCATGAGTGCGATCAGGCTGGCCCGGGGTTATACAGGCAGAGATAAGATTATCAAACTCGAAGGCTGTTATCACGGCCATGGAGATAGTCTGCTGGTTGATGCAGGGTCTGGTGCTGCTACTCTGGGTATCAAAGGCAGCCCGGGTGTGACTGAAAATACTGCTAAAGAAACTATAGTAGTTCCTTATAACAATCAGCAGGCTGTAGAAAAGGTTTTTACGGAATATGGTTCTGAGATTGCAGGTATTATTTTAGAACCGGTAACTGGAAATATGGGAGTTATTGGTCCTGAGCCAGGTTATATAGATTTTTTAAGAAAAATAACCCGTAAAAATGGTGCCCTTTTAATTTTTGATGAGGTAATGACAGGTTTTCGTCTGGCCCGGGGTGGTGCTCAGGAACTTTATAAGATTGAGCCTGATTTAAGTACTTTTGGTAAAATTATTGGGGGAGGAATGCCAGTTGGTGCCTATGCTGGTCGAAGAGAAATTATGGATTATGTTGCCCCAGTTGGCCCCGTTTATCAGGCAGGAACTTTATCGGGTAATCCAATGGCCATGCAGGCAGGGCTGGCTACTTTAAAAGAATTAAAGAATAAAAAGATTTATACTCAGCTGGAAGCAAAGGCAGAAAAACTGGAAAAAGGATTTAAAAAGAATATTGAAGAGCTTGAATTTCCAGCCTATTTTAATCGAGTTGGATCAATGTTTACTCTATTTTTTACTGCCAAAAAAGTAAAAAATTATCAGGATGTCAAAAGCTGTGATCAAAAACTATTTGCAGCTTATTTTAGAGAAATGATAGAGGCCGGAATTTATCTCCCTCCTTCTCAATTTGAAGCTAACTTTATTTCTCTGGCTCTGAGTGAAGCTGATCTTGAAAGAACAATTGCGGCCAATTATCAGGCTTTAAAAAAATTAAAGGCGGAATTATAATGGACAGCCAAAAAGTATTAGTTGTAGTCAGTCATGGAAGTAAGTGTCAGGAAAGCAAGCAGGAGTTTAAAAATTTTATTCAGAAGTTAAATGAAATTAATTCTGAAAATAAAAAGAGAAAAGAGTTTGAATCGTTATCAGGAATGACGGATCAGGTTGGAAAATCTGATTCAAGTGGGAGCTATGTATTAATTAGAGGGGCCTGTCTGGAATTTGCTTCTCCGCAGCTGGAAACAGTAATTGAGGATTTAGTTAAGAAGGGATATGAGCAGTTTAATATTTTTCCTCTTTTTATTTTTGCAGGCTACCATGTGCGAGAGGATATACCCCAGCGGCTGGAAAAGTTGAAAGCTGAGTTTGAGCAGCTGCAGTATAATGTTTTACCACATCCGGCTGCTGCTGATGATTTTGCACCTTATATCTTAAACAATGTTTTAAATAATAAAGGAACAAAATGTCCTTCGGACAATCTGTAATATAGTAAGGTTAAATTTTGTTGATAGCGGAAATTATGAAACTATAAATATTATCCACAACAAACCATCA
>NZ_QBLR01000420.1:0-2347 GCF_003070835.1 Halanaerobium sp.
TCAACACTATGTCCACTTTGTTGAGATCAAAGTGTATTGCTAAAAAAATAACCTAATCCTTGAACTTATATCATAGTTTTTTAAACCTCTAACTCAGTTCATCTTAACCATATGAAAACCCCGGTTCCAAAGATTTTCATACATATTCAATTGTCAACGTACCTGAGTTAAGATTCTATGTTCTAACATCGGATGTCATATTTTCAACTTATGTCTACAATATCTAATATTTTCTCCAGGTAGTATGAAAATTACTAAATTTTTGAAATAAATCCTCTTTTAGTATATGATTAAAATATCAATCTAAAAGGGTGATTTTATGGAATTCTATATTTATACTGATGAATCTATTAAAAAAGGTAAATATTATAGTAATTTCTACGGTGGTGCTCTTGTAACAAATAAACATTTTGAAGAAGTAAACAAAAGATTAAAAGTTAAAAAAGAACAATTAAACTTCCATGGAGAAGTAAAATGGTCTAAAGTTTCCTCCAACTATTTATCTAAATATAAAGCGCTTGTGGATTTCATATTCCAATTAATTAAAGAAAATAAATTAAAAATCAGAATAATGTTCACCCAAAATTGTTATGTTCCAACAAATTTAAGCAAAGAACAAAAAGAAGAAGAGTTCTTTAAGCTATATTATCAGTTTATAAAACATGGATTTGGCATTCAAGAATGCGGAATTACTGAAGAACCCATATTTTTAAGATTCTATTTTGATCGAATACCAGATACTAAAGAAAAAAGAGAAAAATTTAAAAGTTTCATCTACAGGCTGCAGGATATTTCATTTTTTAATGAACTAGATCTTAAAATCAGAAAGGAAGACATTACAGAAGTAGACTCCCATAAACATAACATCTTACAGGCTATGGATATAATTTTAGGATCAATGCAGTTTAGATTAAATGATAAACACAAAATAAAACCTAAAGGCAGCTATAGACGAGGCAAAAAAACTATTGCCAAAGAAAAATTATATAAGCATATAAATCAAAACATTCAATCTCTCTATGATTTCCAATTTAATATTGGTATTTCTACGGGCCAAAAACATTATAAAACTGGATGGGAATTCCCATATCGTCATTGGAACTTCAAAGCAAACGAGCACGAATTCGATGAAAGCAAAACTAAAAACAATTAAAAAAAAGCCCCATCTCATCTACATTAATATCCCAAGTGGAACTTGAGACTTCGATTTGACAGGGCTTTAATATCTTATATATTAAGTATAATCCTATCAAAACCGAAAGTCAAGTAATCGATTAAAATTTTATAAATCCCTGCATCCACTTTGTTGAGATCAAAGTGGATTGCTAAAAAAATAACCTAATCCTTGAACTTATATCATAGTTTATTAAACCTCTAACTCAATTCATCTTACTCATATGAAAACCCCGGTTCCAAAGATTTTCATACATATTCAATTGCCAACGTACCTGAGTTAAGATTCTATTCTATGACATCAGATGTCATGTTCAATATAACTCTTTTCAGTCGTTCACACTCTTTATTTTATAACATTATTTATAATACATCAAATAATTAGAGTATCTAATTTTGTCGAATGACAAAGTAAAACTTTTCAGTTAACACCATTTGTGACATCGGCTGTCATATTTGTAGATTTTCTTTATTTATTTCATTTAATATATAGATTTAATGCTGCAGACACTCAATAAACTTTTTTAACCTTTTCTAACGTGTTCAATTTCTTAACAACTTTTATTATAATACACACTTGCCTTAAAATCAATTAATATTTCCCTGTTTTTTTGTCGAATTAGCTTAAATTTAATTGAACACAAGTTCGTTTTGTGATATAATATACTTAAAGATTAGTTCTTAGGTCTTATCTTTTTAAAGATAAAATTCCAAGAGAAAGAGGTTGGAAAAATGCAAACTCCCCATGATAGTTTTTTTCAAGAAATGTTTGAAAAAAAAGGTGGTTGCAGAAGATTTTCTTAAAAACTACTTACCACAGGAATTATTGGATTTAATTAATCTCGATAAGTTACAAATTTCTAAGAAATCATTTGTTAATAAACGCCTAAAAAAATATTTTTCTGATGTTGTTTATAGGGTTCAATTAAATAAACATAATGCCTATGTATACTGCCTTTTTGAACACAAGAGTTATCCCGACAAAGATGTTTCCTTTCAACTTCTCAAATATATGATTCGGATCTGGGAACATCACCAGGATCATTATGATGAAGAACAGCTGCCGTTAGTAATCCCCCTCTTGATTTACCATGGGGAAAAGAGGTATAATATAGGTAAGAGATTTAACTCAATGATCAATACTCAGCCGAATACTGAAAAGTTCATTCCAGAC